>VBAU01000494.1 GCA_005883855.1 Bacteroidota bacterium | reverse complement strand
AAAAAGAAGTCGCCGCGGAGCAGCTAAGGTTGACCGCTGATAAAATGCTAAGCTTTAGGTTAATTGATGGGATTATTGACGAACCCGATGGAGGAGCACACTGGGATTACAGCCAGGCGGCCCAAATTTTGAGGTCATTTTTATTGCCGGTTTTGGAAGACCTAAAAAAATTTTCGCCGGATGAAAGAGTGAAGAGAAGGATTGAAAAGTTTGGGAGCATGGGGTTCTGGGAAGAGATATAAAGAATGTCAATAGTCGATAGTTGAGTGGCTTTTTAATCCCATGAGTTAGGTCGGTTGCAATTTGACATTTTTCAATATTCAATATTCAATCATATGTCTTTGCACGAAAAATTCAAAGGTACAGACGTAGCCATCGTGACTCCTTTTACTGATGATGGAGTAATCGATTGGGAAAGCTTTCAAAAGCTCATCAATTTTTGGATTGAAGGTGACGTGGAATATTTAGTAGTGTTGGGAACAACTGGTGAGAGCCCAACCATTCATGGTGAGGAAAAGCAAAAAGTATTTTCCTTTGTTAGCGATGTGTCCGCCGGTCGTATTCCTCTTGTGGCAGGCATCGGAGGTAACGACACAAACGATGTTTTGGAAGGATTTAAGAATTTCGATCTGAAAGGGTATGATGGCATTCTTTCTGTGTCACCATCATATAACAAACCTAACCAGGAAGGAATATTTCAGCATTATAGAATGTTGAATGCGCATGCGCCGCTTCCTATAATTATATATAATGTCCCCAGCCGCACAGGACAAAACGTAACTGCAGAAACGCAAGTGCGCATTGCCAATGAGTGTTCAAATATCATTGGCACCAAAGAAGCGAGTGGCGATTTTAGCCAGATCATGCAGATCATAAAAAACAAGCCAAACGATTTTATGGTGATCAGTGGTGATGTCGCACTACCTATGATCGCGTGCGGCGGGTCGGGCTTGATTTCTGTTGTTGCCAATGCATATCCAAGGGATTTTGCGGAGATGGTTCGGCTTTGTCTTGCCGGGAGATTCAATGAAGCATTACCACTCCATTATAAATATGTTGACATCATCGCTTCGATGTTCGCTGAAGGCAGCCCTAGCGGTGTAAAGGCTTATCTTGCTGAAATGGGTTTGTGCAGCGACTCAGTGCGATTGCCGGTATGGCCGGTCAGCCCAAAACATTTGGAAAAGATAAGAAGTCTCATGAACAGCAGTTTAATTCACGTGGGGTGATGATGAAGCGAATTTTTATTCTGCCGGTTGTCCTTGTATCTTTTTTCATATCTTATTCCCAGCACATTGTTCGATTTTCTATTTCGTCGCTTCCTGGACCGACTTTGTCCGATACCATGTTCATTGCCGGATCATTTAACGGCTGGAACCCCGCGGACAAAAAGTATCGCTTCCAGAAAGATGCCAGTGGAAATTATTTTTTTGAAACCATGCTTGCTGATGCCACGTACGAATTTAAAATTACGCGGGGAAGCTGGGCCAAAGTTGAATGCACGAAAAATGGCGCGGACATTCAAAATCGTTTGTTGAAGCTGTCTCATGATACGACTATGAATTTGGTTGTTGAAGAATGGGCGGATCATTTTACAAAAGAACCAAGGCGAAGTACCGCGAGTAAAAATGTCCACATCATCGACACCGCTTTTCGAATACCGCAACTGAACAGGGTCCGGAGGATTTGGATCTACCTTCCTCCCGACTATAATACTTCCGATTCAAGATACCCGGTGCTTTATATGCACGACGGTCAAAACGTTTTTGATGATTCGACTTCTTTCGCTGGCGAGTGGGGCGTAGACGAAATGATGGATTCAATAAGTCGCAGGAAGAAAGAAATGATTGTGGTTGCAATTGATCACGGCGGGGCTAAAAGAATAAATGAATATTGTCCCTACGACATGGAAAGATTTGGCAAGGGAGAAGGAGATCGGTACCTGGACTTTCTAGTGAAGACACTGAAACCATATATTGACAATAATTATCGGACAAAAAAAGACAAACAAAATACTTACATCGCTGGCAGCTCGATGGGGGGCCTGATTTCGATGTACGCGGTGTTAAAGTGTCCAAAGGTCTTTGGCGGCGCGGGAGTGTTTTCACCGGCGTTTTGGGTGGGGCCGAAAATTTTTACTGATATTGAAACGAAAGGCAAACAGGTCAACTCGAAGATCTATTTCTATTGTGGCGGAGAGGAAAATGAAACCATGGAACCGGATATGATGAAAGCGTTTGAAGAAATGCGGAAAGTGTCCAAGTCAAAAATGGAAACGAATGTACGGCCGGAAGGCAAGCACAATGAATCGGTGTGGCGAGAGGAGTTTCCGCTGTTTTATTTGTGGTTGGTGGAGAAATAGGAATTGGGAATTAGGAGTTATAAATTCGGAATTAGGCCTGCGCCAGATAGGAATAGATGTGCGAATCGGGACACTAATTCCAAACCGCAAATTCCAAATTCCTCAAACTTTGTAAGTAACTCCCTCCAAAGCCAAGTCCGCATTCAAGAAAACCTCCCTTGCTTCCTGTTCAAATTCATCGAGCGTATCATATTTACTACTGAAGTGGCCGATGAGCAATTTTTTTACGTTGGCTTTTTTGGCGATCAGCGCGGCTTGCCTTGAGGTACTATGAAATCGATCTGCAGCTCTTTCCTGCAGGGCATCAAGATATGTCGTTTCGTGATAGATCAGGTCAGCATCCTGGATGTGAGGAATGATGGACTCGTCATATTTAGTATCCGCACAAAATGCATACGTTTTACCAGGAGGCGTACCCTCGGTGACCAACTCGTATTTTACAATGGAACCATCTGGTTGAATATAATCTTCTCCGTTTTTCAACCTGTCATAAAATGAAACGGGTACATTATATTCCCGGGCTCTGTCAACTAGTAACTTTCTTCTGCTCTTTTTTTCATGAAAGGAAAATCCATAGCACTCAATACGGTGATTGGTACGAAAGCATTTTATTGAAAACTTCTCTTCGTCTACCAACACTTCTTCTTTATCGATCGTGTGAAAAAACAACTTGTATGGCAGCGTGGTGCTGGCCACCTGCAATTGCCATTCGATGATCTGCTGCAAAGGCGAAGGAGCATAAATATGCAAGTCCTGCAGATGATTTAGCAGGCCGAAGCTGTTAATGAGGCCCACCAAACCGAAATAATGATCGCCGTGCAAATGCGATATGAACACATGAGAAATCTTGCTGCGCCTGATCTTGTAGCGGATCATTTGTATTTGCGTTCCCTCACCACAGTCGACGAGAAAAAGATTGCCATTCATCGTTACTACCTGGCTTGTAGGGTGCCGATCAAAAGCCGGAACGGCGGAATTATTTCCCAGAATGGTTACAGCGAGCATGCGCGAAATTACGATTTCGGTACCGATGGGGATCGAGGGGAGACAAGGCGTGCCTTGTCTCAACGCATGCCTTGTCTCTACCCGAATCTCCGCAACGTCCGCTCAATTTGACCAAGATAGCCTGAACCAAAAAGATTTAGATGAATGAGCAACGGATAGAGATTACAGATCTCCCATTGCTCGCGATAGTTTTTGGGGAATGGAAAATGGTATTCATACGATTCGTAAAAAATTTTATCGAATCCGCCGAAAAGAGTTGTCATCGCAAGGTCCATGCTTCGATGTCCAAAATAAACGGCA
>VBAU01000493.1:1713-3402 GCA_005883855.1 Bacteroidota bacterium | reverse complement strand
GTGTGAATGAAGTCTAATGTTTTAAAGGTTCATCCGAGGGATAACGTGCTCGTGGCTTTAAAAAACCTGGCCAAAGGAGAAACCATTTCTTCCAATGGTCACGACTATATCCTGCAGGATAACGTTCCAGCCAAACACAAGTTTTTTGTACACGATATGAACGCGGGTGATGCAGTGATCATGTATGGAGTGCTGGTTGGAAAGGCGCAGAATTTTATTCCAAAGGGCGGGTTAATGTCAACCGCCAATGTAAAGCATGCGGCTGAAGCCTATGATTACCGCGGTTCGCATTATCACTGGCAAGCTCCTGATGTTTCGAAGTTTGTTGGCAGAACTTTTAACGGGTATCATCGCAATGATGGAAGAGTAGGCACAGCAAATTACTGGCTTTTTATTCCAACTGTTTTTTGCGAGAACCGGAACCTGGACGTGATACGCGAAGCATTGCACAATGAATTAGGATACGAGGTTACGGGCAAATACAAGAGGTATACTCATCAATTGGTTGACACGTATAAGAACGGAGAAAATATCCAACAGGTCGATTCTATTCCGCCCCCTGTTGAGGCAGTCCGACGAAGGCTTTTTAAAAATGTGGACGGCATTAAATTTTTGAATCACGAAGGGGGCTGTGGAGGCACACGACAGGATGCCGCAATCCTGAGCAAGCTGCTTGCGGCATATGCTGATCATCCGAATGTCGGTGGCATAACCGTGTTGAGCCTGGGTTGTCAGAATTTGCAGGTTCCCGATTTTTTGAATGATTTGCGACTCCGTAATCCCAAATTTGACAAGCCACTTTACATTTTCGAGCAGCAGAAATCTCAGAGCGAAGAACAGTTGATCACGGAGGCCATTCGAAAAACATTCCTGGGCCTTGTCGAGATCAATAAGCTTGAGAGGAAAACCGCGACACTGGATCAGCTCTGCGTCGGCGTAAAATGCGGAGGCAGCGATGGGTTTAGTGGAATCTCCGCGAATCCCGCTGTGGGATATTGCGCCGATCTTTTAGTGACGTTAGGCGCAACGGTTCTCCTGGCCGAATTTCCAGAACTCTGCGGTGTGGAGCAGGAACTGATCGATCGTTCAGTGGATGAAGCAACAGCAAGAAAATTCATAAGATTAATGCGGGGTTATGAGGACATCGCAAGCAAAGTGGGATCAGGACTTCATATGAATCCTTCCCCTGGAAATATTCGCGATGGTTTAATAACGGATGCGATAAAGAGTGCAGGTGCTGCGAAAAAAGGAGGAACTTCCCCGGTTGTGGATGTACTCGATTACACTGAGCTTGCGACAAAGCCGGGACTAAATTTAGTTTGTACGCCGGGCAATGACGTAGAGGCGACTACGGGTAAGGCGGCATCAGGAGCCACATTGATTTTATTTACGACAGGCCTGGGAACGCCAACGGGGAACCCGGTTTCTCCGACGATCAAAGTCTCAACCAATTCTGCGCTGACAAAGAGAATGGGTGATATTATCGATATTGATACAGGACCGATCATTGAAGGAGATAAGACAATTGAACAAATGGGAGAAGAGATCCTTGAGTACTGCATCAAAGCCGCAAGTGGGGAAGTGATTCCAAGGGCTGTGCAGCTAAATCAAGATGATTTTATACCTTGGAAGAGAGGAGTGAGTTTGTGAATGGTGAATGGTCAATGGTGAGCAGGGATTCATGAGTGG
>VBAU01000493.1:0-1692 GCA_005883855.1 Bacteroidota bacterium | reverse complement strand
AAGGAGTGACCGCAATCAAGATTGAAGAATCCCGTAGGGATTCAATATCGGTAGCCCGCGATGAAATCGCGGGGCCCAGAATGAGTGAAATTTTCACGGAACCCCTGCAGGGGTTCAATATAGAAGCCGGGATAATTCGAGGTTCGAGAGTTTAGAACGCTCCTGATCGAGTGACAATTTAAGGCCGTTTCGCTGTTTCGAAAACTGCCGGCGCGGAACGGGGCGTTGAACCTGCTTGCCGATTAGCGGGCAGAACGATGAAGAGTGCGACGCAAGGGACGATGATATTAGCGCTACAGATGACCCAACAAAAAAAATTACTGAGATGGTATGAAAAAATTTCTCGACGAAGACTTTTTACTGAGGACAAAAACAGCTCAACAATTGTATCACGACTACGCCGAGCAAATGCCCATCATCGATTATCATTGCCATTTGCCGGCTCAACAGATCGCTGAAGATTTACGGTATGACAATTTGACGCAACCCTGGTTGTCGGGGGATCATTATAAGTGGAGGGCGATGCGCACGAATGGAGTGCCAGAGGAATATTGTACCGGTTCCAAAAGCGATTGGGAAAAATTCCAAAAATGGGCGGAGACTGTGCCTTATACTTTGCGCAATCCCTTGTTTCATTGGACTCACCTGGAACTGCAGCGTTACTTTGGCGTGGACGATATTCTAAATCCCGATACTGCACGAGAAATTTACGATGAATGCTCGGCAAAATTGAAAACGCCGGCTTACTCAGTTCGTAATTTGTTGCGAAGGATGAATGTGAATTTGGTTTGCACTACGGATGATCCAGTCGATTCTTTGGAATATCATGCAAAGGTGAAAGAGGATGGATTTGAAATTCCGATCCTGCCGGCATTTCGTCCTGATAATGCCATGGATGCAAGCGATCCAAAAAAACTCCTTGAATACATAAGAAAGCTCCAGCAGGTCACTAATATCTCCATCTCCACTTTTGATGATTTTTTATATGCATTGCAGAGCCGACATGATTTCTTTGCTTCTGTTGGTTGTTCTGTTTCCGATCATGGACTGGAAGAAATTTGTGCGGATGACTTTACGGGATCTGAAATCAATTCAATATTTACCAAGGTTCACGGAGGCAAAACGCTCAACCAGGATGAACAACGAAAATTCAGATCAGCCATGTTGATCCATTTTGCAGAATGGGATTGGGAGAAAGGATGGGTGCAGCAGTTTCATCTCGGCGCCTTACGCAATAACAACTCTCGCATGTTGCACAAATTAGGGAGGGACACCGGCTGGGATTCGGTAGGGGATTTTACCCAGGCAAAGCAGCTCGCGACTTTTCTTGATAAACTGGACAGTAATAACCGCCTGACCAAGACTATCGTGTACAATCTGAACCCGGCGGACAATGAAGTGATGGCAACAATGATTGGTAATTTCAATGACGGCTCTGTCGCGGGTAAAATACAATGGGGGTCAGCCTGGTGGTTCCTGGATCAAAAAGACGGGATGACAAGGCAAATAAATGCGTTATCCAACATGAGTTTATTAAGTCGCTTTGTAGGTATGCTAACGGATTCAAGGAGTTTTCTTTCCTATCCGCGGCATGAATATTTTCGCCGCATATTGCGCGATTTGTTTGGCGACGAAAGAGAACATGGCGAATTACCGCATGACATAAAATGGATAGGAAAGATCATACAGGAT
>VBAU01000136.1:30092-31836 GCA_005883855.1 Bacteroidota bacterium | reverse complement strand
CAAAACTTTTCTGAAAAAATATTCCCACACGGGCCTCGCAGCTTGTCCGCCATACCCGAGATTATTTTCGAGGCGAATAAATTGGTCGTCACAACCGATCCACACACCGCCTAACAGTTGAGGTGTATAACCCATGAACCAACCATCGGTATTATCGTTGGTCGTTCCTGTTTTACCTCCCATTTCTGCAATGCCTAATCTTCCGCGCAACCCGGCGGCGGTTCCGATGTCAACGGTTCCCTGCATCATACGGCACATCCTGTAAGCAGTTACTTCACTAATCGCTTCCTTACGTTTGCTACCATTATCAAAACGTTTAATCACATTTCCGTTCCTGTCTTCGATGCGCGAAATACAATAAGGCCTTGTTGAAAAACCGTGACCGGCAAAAATGGAATAGCCCCACATCATCTCGTATAATGAAAGATTGCAAGTACCCAATGCCAGCGACGGAACCACATCGACTTTGGTCGGAATATTTAATCGTTGCAGAAATTCCGCGAACTGTGGAGGGCCCACTTGTTTCATGATGTAGGCGCTTGCACAGTTGAGCGAAAATGNNNNGGGGCATTCCTTTACATTTTCTTCCCGCAGGCACCCAGCCATTGCCAGGAAAAAATTGTGCTTCATTATTCACCACCGTTTCAGGAGTGAAACCTCTTTCCTCGATGGCCTGCGTGTACAGCAAAGGCTTAATGGCTGATCCTACTTGTCGTTTTGTTTTCAAATTCGCGTGGTCCAGCTTGTATGATTTAAATCCAATACCGCCTACCCAGGCGCGAATCTCACCCGTCACGGGATCAGTCACCATGAACGAGCATTGCATCATTTGCCTGTGATATTTAATCGAGTCGAGCGGTGTCATGATAGTATCTTTTTCCCGGTTGCTATTCCACGCAAAAACTTTCATGGGGGTTTTTTTCTTAAAACTTTCACGGATATCTTTTTCACTATATCCTTCATCTACCATGTTTTGCCACCGGTCGCTTTCCTTCATGTACTTCTCCAAATAATTTTCATGACCTTTCCATACCGTTTTTATGAAGCCTTGTGCATTCAATGCTTTTTGCAGTGTTGGCATCCACTGGGCTACGGCTTCCTCTGCATACGTTTGCATTTTCACATTGACGGTCGTATAGATTTTCAAGCCATCATCATAAATATTGTATGGGGTGCCGTCCGATTTTTTTACATCTTTCAGTGCATCATTCACCTCACCCTTTAACACTTCGCGGAAGTATGGCGCATAGCCATTGTTCTCGTCCATTCTTTTATAATGCGACATATCGATCGGCATCATCTTGTATCGTTGTCCATCCGCAGCAGTGAGAAAATCATTTTTTGCCATCTGGTCAATCACAACATTTCTCCTGTTAAATGCTGCCAGGTAATTTCTTCGTGGATTATAGATGGTATTTCCTTTCAGCATTCCCACCAACAACGCTGCCTCAGGAACGTTCAACCTATCCGGTTCTTTCTGAAAAAAAGTGCGGGATGCGTTTCGGATTCCATATACATTGTCAGGAAAGGGAACCGCGTTTAAATAAAGAGCGAGTATTTCTTCCTTTGTGAAATTTCGCTCGAGTTTTACAGCAATGATATATTCTTTGATCTTTTCGATTACACGCCACGCCTTGTTTTTGCTTCCTTGTTCCAGTAATGCTTTGGCCAGCTGCTGTGTTATGGTGCTGCCACCGCCGCCCTTACCGAGGGTGACGATCGCCCTCATTGTACCTCTCATGTC
>VBAU01000136.1:22735-30055 GCA_005883855.1 Bacteroidota bacterium | reverse complement strand
AATCAAGGCGTCAATGACATGCTTGGAAATGTCGCTATAGTTCACATTGCTCCGGTTGCCATGCTCATGATAATACTTACCCATCAATGTTCCGTCAGCGGCGTACACTTCCGAAGTCTGCAATAACGTTGGATTCTCCAGGTCTCTCATGGAAGGCATTGGCCCAAAAACACCGGCGGCGGCAAGAACAACCACAATAAAAAAACAAACGACAAGCCCGAGAGCAATGCGCCAGAAAATACGAACAGAGCGTTTCATGTTAAGATATTGTTTGGTTGTAACATTGTTTAATGGTTAAAGTTATTGCACCTGGTTGCTTATTTGAATTGAAGTCATCCAATCATCAAACAATTTAACAATTTAACCATCCACCCATTCAAATAAGAAAAATCAGAATTTTCCTGGCAAATTTTGCTCCAGGAATCTCTTATAAGCAGCCATGTCGGGATTAGATTGCAAAATCCCAAGGTTTTGTTCGGAAATGATGGAGAAGGAATATTTATCTGGCTTTAGCCAGGGGATAATTTCAGTGGCGGCTCTCGGCTTTGTTTGTTGTATGTAATCCATGGCGGCCTGCGCATTATCAAATGGTTTTATCAACAACAATTTATTTTCCTGATCAACATTGAGTAGGGAAAGATCAAACGTTTTATTGTAAAATCTTTCCTTGTTGTACCGGTTGAAAGCGTTCCGGGCTTCGTTCCCAAATACCGCATCCACTTTGTTCAATATGATAATCACATAGTGTGGTGCAGCTGCGTTAAATGCAAATGGAATTACCGGGTTTACATTTTTCTTGGCAACCGAATCTGTCTTGACCTGGGTAACAACAGGCTTTTTCACGGCAATCGAATCCGTTCTTACAATGGGGCGGCTAACAACCGTGTCCATAACCGGCTTTTTTTCTTCCGGTGGTTGTGGCATTTCTATTTTAAGGTTCGTCAATTCTTCTTCTATCTGTTTTCTTCTTGCCAACACGTCGATCATTGTGGTCGCTTTTTCTGCAAGAGGCGTATTGGGATATTTGGTCTCGATGTGTTTTAACTCAGCGATGGCTGCAGAATCGTTATGCTGCTTCACGAAATAAACCGATTCTATATACAGGAGCTGAGGCGTCCAATAGTTTTCGCCATACATGCTGTCTGCTAATCGCTTTTGCGCGATGGCCAGGTCAAAATTCCCTTCAATGAATTGGTCATAGATGTTTTCATAAGTTTTCGTTGCTTCATTATTGATTTCAACCCTCGGATCCTTTCCAGTTGTCACAATGGAAGTAAAATTGCTGTTGGCGTAACGGCTGCCCATTTCGGATTTTAATTGTGCGGCTTTCGCCGTCTCGCCATTCTTGCTGTAGCAGTAATACAAATGGAAAAGAACTTCATCCATTTTATTAAATTGGGGGAACCTCGTCCTCAACTGTTCAAACGTATTTACCGCAGCTCCGCAATCTTCAATTTCCTCCGCATAGATTTTTCCTATGGCGAACATTGCGTTTTGAATAGAGTCGTTCGAGGCTCTTAGCTGTTCTTCGGTCAACGGAAGATGACCGTACAAGCTTTCAAATGTCAGGTCTTCGGGTACACTGTTTTTGGTATCCGTCGTGATGGACAATGTGTCCGTTATCGGTGGGCGATTAACATTCTTCTGGTTGGCGACAGCCTGCAACCTGCGCCAATTGTCCACATTCGGTCGGTTTCCCCACCTTGCTTTGAAATCCAGAGCACCTTTCGTACGTAGTGTTGTGTTATAAAAGTACCATTCACCTTTTGACGCTTGTGTGGTCGTAAACATGTCTGCTGGCACGGATCCGAAACCACCGGTTAGCCTGGTCTCATCTTCCTTCAAGCCCTGGGTCCTGCGCAAGTCTTTTAAAATCTTTTTTACAAAATCTTTTCTTTGTTCTTCCGGCATGGCAGCTATTCGCTGAAGACTGTCCTGTGTTTCAACTATCTCTGTTTGCCTAACTAACGTGGCCAGCATTTCCTTCTTTCGAACGATAGCATCGGGGTCTCTTATCGCCATGTCATTGAGCCTTACACTGTCATAAAAATTATACGCCTGGCGATAATCTTTATTTTCATAAGCGAGTTCAGCAAGCTTCAAATACGCCCTGTTACGTTGGCTGACATCTCCATGATCATATTTGGCGGCCTTGAGCAACAATTGCTGAGCACCAGCAATGTTATTTCTATCCAGTTCCATTTGAGCCGCCATGTAATAGATGATATCCCGGTAATCGGCATACCTGTCATGTTTGGCCATTTTTATCAGTTCCTGAATGTTTTTTTCAATGTAGTTCTCGCCACCCGTTTTGTCAACCCTTATCGCATCCAAACGTGCGTAAATCGCCATGATTGGATCGACGGTATGTCCAATCGCTTTTTCATAGTAGTGTTGCGCGAGGTCAAATTTGCCAGCCATCTCATACATCTGTCCGGTGAGGTATTCCCATCTAGCCCGTTCCTGGTTAGTAGTAGCGTTGTCGAGCGCATTACTCAAATGAACAGCCGAGCTATCCCAGGCCATTTGTTTGTAAAAATAAAGCGCCTCGACCTCCTCCAGATCATTTTGCAAACGACTCGGGAACGCCGGATCTGCCTTTAGTGTGACAATTAAGCTGGCCGCTTCGGGGTACTGCTCCCATGCCAGGAAATTTCTGATCTGCCAGATGAATGCGTCGTTGCGGCTCGGCGGACGAGTAAACAATTTTCGTGTGACGCTGTTTTTCTCTTTGGTTGAAATCGAGATAGCGCTATTGCCGTCCATGTTACTACCGATAAATTGGTAATAGCCATCTTTTTCCTTCGGCGCAAAGGCGTAGTTGATGAATTGGAAAGTAAGATAGGCTGAGTCGAATTCCTTTTGCAAATAATGTGCGGCTCCCCAAATCAGGTACATGTTGTCTGCCCAATCGCTGCGCAGGTCATGAAGTACGATCGCCGTAGTGGATTTGTAAATCACCGAATCAAGTTGCACAGAGTCCTGGGCAGTGACGTTGAGGTCATAGTTGTAAAAAGAAAGCAATTGTGTGTAGTCATCAATGTGCTGCTCCTTCGCCCGGGTAATGATTTCGTTGAGCTTGTTCTTTGCGTTAAAGAAGTAATTGTAGTGAGTAGTGGTATTTTGAAAAAATCTCTTGGGGACAGTAAATTTCTTTTGGTCCGATTTTTCAGAGCGTAGTTGCCTTTCCTCGTATTGTTTTGGCTTGGGGATATCGAAGGAAAATCCCAGTTGCCCGCTACAGAGATGTGGCAGTTGGCAAAATAAAAAAACCAATAAAAGAATGCTGATATATCTGTTCAGGTGCATCCGGCGCAATCTAAACTCTTAATAACTGAAATTCAAATATTTTAGTATAAAACTTATCATATTTTTCAGCCAAAATTTAGCCCGTGATGAGCACTACCAATGATCCTTTTTCTTCTTTTTTCTTTTTCTGATCCATACAACCAGCAAAACTGCAATCAGGAGAATGGCCCCGAAGAATACAATGTCTTGTAGCCCCTTGGTCTTTGCGATGATGGCCCCGAGGCTTTTGTTAAAAATGATGCCTATCAGAAGGTATATTGTCGTAAATGCCGCCAAGGCTATTGCGTCAAACAATAAAAATTTTCGGAACGGCAATTTCATCGACCCGGCCAGTATCGGTGCGAACATTCTCATGCGGGGTATAAAGCACAACACTAGGACGGCTTTAAACATATTATGCTTCAACCTGTGTTTGTAGGAATCCATTATGGAGGACGAAGTCTTGATCCTCCTGGAAATAAACGAACTTCCTTTTTTCGAAAGAAAAAAGTAAATGGTATCGACGGCAAGAAATCCTGCGAGGCAGCAAATTCCCGCCACAATTGGATTAAAGATGTTATGCGCTAACAAATAACCGACGATCAACAAGGAGATTTCTTCGGGAATAGGAGTGAGTTGGTCGAAAGTTATGAACCAAATGATAATACCGATGTATCCAAACCGGCTGATAAAATGAGTAAACCCCGGCGTCTTCAAAACAAAGAATAAGAAGGCATGCATCGTCTTGGTAAAGCAAAGTCAATGCCCATCATAAATGTCAAATCGCAAATCTCAAATGACAATCCCGACAGTTATCGAACTAAATCTCAAATATCAAATCTCAAATTCTAAATTTGTCTTTTGGAATTTGCACACAGTATGGCTAGTAAGAGGCGAAAAGGAAGATGGTTCAGAAGGTTGATAAGAACAATTCTTGGCCTCATCTTATTTTTTATCGTCGCGTGTTTTGTCTTTGACCATTATGTTCAGTTTAGAAGAAGTGACGAACGGCTAAGAGATTTTTTCGTTGCGAATAAGATCCCGGGCAAAATCGGATATTACACTTCACATGGTCGGAAGCTTCGTTATATAAGCATTGGTAATGACACGCTGCCTACTTTATTTTTCATTCACGGATCTCCTGCGTCCATGAGTCTTTACCGTGGAAGATTTGTTGATACAACTATTCTTCGAACGTTCAAGGTGATGGCGGTTGATAGACCGGGCTATGGTTATTCCGGGTTTGGCAATCCGGAGCCATCTATTCAAAAGCAATCGGAAATGTTACGGCCAATACTTGATAGCATGTATAAGGCGAGGCATCCGATCATTGTAGTGGGCGGGTCTTTTGGCGCTCCTATAGCATGTCGCCTCGCGATGGATCATCCCGAACTGGTCGACGGCTTGGTTTTAACAGGTCCCGCGATAGGACCGGGTCGTGAAAAAGTTTTTTGGTTTGCATCCATCATTGAACATCCCGCTATTCGGTGGTTCATACCCAGAATGTTCAGGTCAGCGAACACGGAAAAGTTGCATCACAAAGAGGAGCTGGAAAAAATGCTCCCCTATTGGAAAAATATTCGGGTGCCAGTCATGTACCTGCAAGGTGCAAAAGACAATTTGATTGATACGACCAATGCAAGCTTCGCAAGGGAGCACCTGGTAAATGCACCCTACCTGGACATTTACTTTTTTCCCAATCGCCACCACTACCTGGCACAATACGAATGGCCAACAATCAAAGACAGAATTATGAAACTATATGCAATGGTCAGGAAGTGAACAGGAATAATGGAAAAGGAATATGGAATGACGAACGTCAAATTGAGGAAAACACTTCCAAATTCAACATTCCGTGTTCCTTGTTCGATATTCTCATTTGCCTTCTGGCTACTTAAATAAAATCAATATAGAGTGGGTCGAAACGCTGCCATGATTACTGATCTCAACACGTTGTTGCGGATCGAGCCATTGAAAGCTGCCCGCTTTTAAATAAACAAGATTTTTCCTGGCTGAGTCCTTTAACTCGAGGTCTGCACCAGCCACGGATATAAGCAGCATTGGAGTCATTATCAAAGGAAGAGCTATAATTTGTCCCGCTTGCAGTTGAAATTTGTAAACTCTCAGTTTCTCATTCTCAAAATCAATCTTAAAAGGCAATTGAATATTGTTCGGCAGTGTGGAATTTTTCGTTGCCAGGAGTTCCAGGTCGATTACATGAAGAACATTCGTGTCGTTATTCCAAACACGGTGGATCAACGGGCCATTTTCAAATCCATTGTACCATGTGGAATCGAGCGGAAATCTCGATTGCCTTGGGGCCTGTCCTTTCACCTCAGAACCAATCGCAGTTGTTGACAAAGGAATAAAAAACGAAGGAATTTGATGAACATGAAAAAGAGAGGTATCCCCGGGTTGAATGCGAACGTCGAGCAACCGTATGTAATGATTCTGCAACGCCACCTTATGCCTGGGCTCCTCCCGCACGGGTACCTGGCCAGCAATAGAGATGGATAAAAAGAGTACCACAAAACTATGGACAACTTTGCTTTTCACTTTTCAATGCCATACAATATACAAAGCTTTGTTTGTGGAGCAGGCAACATTTTTTGTTTGATTGTTGTCCATTATTCATCAAATCGAAGGCGTGATCAAGGGATTTAGTTCTTCGCACCAAAACCAACGTTTATGAGCAATACAATCGCAAACCGGGCGAACCGCGCTTCGGTTCTTCAAACCATTTTAAGCGCCGGTCTTGTGGCCGGCTGTTTTGATCTGTTGGCAGCCATCATTGTTTACTCGGTGGTGATGGAAAGAACCACGGATCGAAAATTATTGCAGGGAATCGGAAGGGCTGCATTTGGCAACAATACTTTCCAGGACGAAACCAGCCTCGCACTGTCGGGCATTGCAGTCCATTTCTTCATTGCATTTTGTTTTACGATTTTTTATTTCTTCGTCTTCCCCTACATCTCTTTTTTGCGAAAACAAAAAATACTGAGCGGATTACTTTATGGCGCTTTTGCGTGGTGCGTGATGAACCTGGCAGTTTTGCCATTGTTCCACATTGCAAATATTCCTCACAAGTGGGATTCAATTGTGAGGGGAGCAGTTATATTGATGTTTTGCATCGGTTTGCCCATTTCCATAATTGTGAGCAGGTACTATATCAAAAAATCAGCAATTGGTTCCGCGTCGCCAACAAATTAAGCATTAGGTCAACGCAGATCCTAGCAGTCTTGCTGACCTTGATTCCCAAACATAAATGAACTGGCGAGCTTCTCGAAAATATTTTCAATTAATGAAACAGCAAAAAGCGGGACATTTAATGCTCCCGCTTTTTGTGATTATTTCTAGTGTTTTGTTGTATCCATTCTGTTACCCCCTTGAGGCATCTCCATATTGCTACCACTCATTTTCATGGCGTCTGCCATGGACATATAGCCCCAATGATCGGTCGCTTTTCCTTCGGCGTTGAACTTTACAACTTCAACCGAGGTCATATCAAAGTGTGTGCCTGCGGGCGCACCCATCGACGGAACGGTGTTGGTGCCCTGGAATCGACTTAGGGTAAACACATAATCACCGTTAGCAGCTTGTTGTACTTCTTCAAGCTTGAGGTCCTTGTAGTCATCGTGCATGCGTCCCAGACTTGCCTTAATGCTGTCGAGGCCTTTCACCTCCCCGTGCTCCCCGGAATGGTCAACTCCGTCAGCCGCAATATACTGATCAAGCTTGCTCATGTCGCCCGATTCAATAGCCCTATTGACTGCTTTGACGGTCTCTATATTTTTTTCACCCTGCGTGTTACCGCCACCGGCGGTGTTGCTGTTGCAGGAAACAAACAAAAGCATGAGTCCTGCCGAAGCGATCGTGATAAACTTTTTCATTGGTTTTAATTTTTGGTTTGAAAAAATTAGTCATCACAGGGGCTAAGGGTATGATTGAAAAATACAAAATTCCCCTCCAGGGGAATTGATTTTTAAAAGGCAATAGCGACACAAGTTAGTGCTTAGTTGTATCCATCTTCAT
>VBAU01000136.1:9761-22653 GCA_005883855.1 Bacteroidota bacterium | reverse complement strand
GATCTGTAACCTTTCCCTCGCTATTAAACTTGGAGACTTCTATGGCATCCATATTCATTTTAGATCCAGCCTTCATGCCCATTTCATCTTTGGTCTGTGTCCAACTTTCTTTCATCCATTGAAATACATATTCATCGTCGGCTACTTCTTTAACCACTTCATTCTTCATGTCAGACATGGAGTTACCAAACTCATTGAATTGGGCTTTGATATTATCCAGGCCTTTTACTTCCCCGCGCGGGCCTGAATGGTCGACGGCATCCGCGGCAATATAATCGCCGGTTTTGCTCCAGTCATGTGATTCAAACATTTTGGCGACAGCGGTTGCGGTTTCGAGGTTTTTCTTCGCGCGATCGCTCATGCCGGATTGTTGGTTGCTACATGAGGTGCAAAACACCACAAATAAAATAACAAAAGGAACTAACAACTTTTTCATAATCGTGGTTTGAGTTTAGATGATAGTAATTAAGAATCATTTTTTGAGAAACCAAGGCAGATCAGTTTCCAGGGACTGCGAGTAGAAGAATCTAAAATACAAAATTCCCCGACGTGAAGATCAAAGTTTATCAGAACTGCCCTGAAGGTTAATGCCTATCTCCGCCGACCTTTGTCGAATTTCCTTTGTTTGCATTTCTTTTCGGATGTTTTTCCTTTACATTGTCGGCTAACTGATCTTGATCCTTTGCGTATTTTGTGCGCATCTCATCACTACCTTCTAGATTTTCGGATGACATTACTGGCTTGATGTCTGATCCCTCATGGTTATTTGAACCAGCAGGCTTGCCGCGATGATTTTTTTCCATAAAATACTTTTGTTAACAGGGCACAATTCATATGCCATGAAAGGAACACATTCTTTGTAATAAGAATGTGTTCCCCCGTCGAATTTTATTGAATGATAGACTTGCTGATTAACGGGAAGATCTGCCCCGTGTACCGGAGTTACTTCTTCCTGATGAGCTTTTTGATTTTGATGACTTCGATGTCCTGCCAGAAGGAGAGCCGCCACTTCGTGATCTTCCCGATGAGCTATCCCGCGACGAGGAAGCCTTTGCGGTTACCGCACTGCTGCGAGCCTGGCTAGTTTTGCCGCTAGTGGATACGGAACGTGTGCCCGACCGTCCTCTTTGTCTTGTAGAACCGGACTCGGTAATAGCTCGTTCATTCACGCGGGTTTCCGCAAGTTGCGTTAATAAATCGTCGGCCTCGTATTCCTCATCCAGTGTCTCCTGCAATAGGTCCTCGACTTCGTCCAAATTCAATTCCTGTGCATAGGTTCGTGCAGTGCCGTAACTGGATATTTCGTAATGCTCAATTTTTTGAGCCGCAGCAATAATAGCTGCATCCGAAACCTCCGGACTCATATCTTCTTTCATTAATTTTTCTCCTTCCTTAACCAAGCCTTCCATAGCCAAACATTTCTGTTCCCCTTTAAAAAGACCTAAAGCTCCTTTGCCTTCTTCTTCTCTTTCTTCAGCCAACGCTTCCAACGCATCGTCCAGGCGACCCTTTTGTTTCTTCGTCACTTCAAGATGTTCCTGGAGTGCTCTTTTTAGCTCTCTGTTGTTAGCCTTCTCGATCATTTTAGGCAAAGCCTCGATGATCTGCTCCTCTGCTGAATATAGATCTTTAATTTCATGTTTCAGCAGGTCTCTGAGTTGGTTCATGTTTTCCATAAAAAAGTTTTTTATTCCCGAGCTGCCAAAAAAATTATGCCGATTTAGAATTTATCATGTACACGCAAACAGCATAAGAGTACGATCTCGCGAACGCCGCGAATATTAGAACTGACAACAGGTTCCATTACCTGTGGTGGAGATGGGCTCGAGTGTGCAAAAGATTTTGAACAAATAAAAATCATTGTAACTTTCTTGTTTTTTAAACCACGCAAAATGAGAAAACTATTCTGCACTTTTTCAGCATTACTTTTTGAGTTTTTTATTACGGCGCAGGAGACCCACGACGCTGACATCATTACCAAAATTAAAAAGGAGGGCCTGGACAATTCACAAGTCATGTACATTGCTCATCACTTAACTGACGTGAGTGGACCGAGGCTCACCAATTCGCCTGGGTTTTTCCGTGCGGCCACCTGGGCAAAAGATGAGATGACCAAGTGGGGATTGGAAAATGCACTCCTCGAACCATGGGGACAATTTGGAAAAGGTTGGCAACAACAAAAATGTTATGTGGCCATGACGGCGCCATATTATCAGCCTCTGATCGCCGTTCCCCGTGCGTGGACCGGAAG
Source organism: Bacteroidota bacterium (assembly GCA_005883855.1). Classification (GTDB taxonomy): domain Bacteria; phylum Bacteroidota; class Bacteroidia; order Chitinophagales; family Chitinophagaceae; genus VBAU01. The sequence goes on along the minus strand of VBAU01000136.1, from coordinate 20,402 downwards.
TACCAATAAATTATTGAAGGGCGAAATAACGCTTATCAAAGCCCAGGATACTGTAGATATGACCAAGTATGCCGGCAAGTTGAAAGATAAAATTGTAATGACATGGTCATCCACACAACTGAAACCCAGTTTTGACGCGGATGGTCGCCGGTTTGCCGATACGACTCTGGATAGAATGGCAGCCGCAGAAATGCAGACTCAGCGCGGTGGACCGAATCAACCACAGCAGCAAAATGTGCAGCGTCAAAATCAGTTTAGCCGATTTGCTGTTCTGCGTCGAATAAATGAAATGATAAATCAGGAAAAGCCCGCGTTGGTTTTGAGCATGAATGCAAACGGCAATGATGGGACAGTGTTTGTGAGTAGCGGCGGCCAGTACACGAAGGATGCGCCGGAAGCGCCCGCGAGCGTAATGCTGAGCAGCGATGATTACCTCCGCCTGCAGCGGTTGATTGAAGACGGCATCAAAGTTGAAATTGAAGCAGATATCAAAACCGAGTTTTTCGATAAGGATCTGCAAGGTTATAATGTAATCGCGGAAATTCCGGGCACAGATCCAAAGCTTAAAGATGAAATAGTAATGTTGGGAGGACACCTGGATTCGTGGCATGGAGCAACCGGCGCTACCGACAATGCGGCGGGGTGCTCTGTAATGATGGAGGTCGTTCGCGTTCTAAAAACATTAAATGTTCAACCTCGCCGCACTATCAGGATAGCTTTGTGGAGTGGGGAAGAGGAGGGGTTGCTTGGCTCAAGAGCATATGTAAAAACCCATTTTGCTGACACCGCGAACGGCCAATGGGTATTAAAGCCAGAACATTCAAAGGTTTCTGCCTATTATAATCTTGACAATGGAACTGGAAAAGTGCGAGGCGTTTATTTGCAGGGCAATGAAGACGAGCGAGCAATCTTTGCCAAATGGCTTGAACCATTTAATGACATAGGCGCAAAAACAATCACAATAAACAATACAGGCGGCACCGATCATCTTTCCTTTGACAGAGTAGGTATTCCCGGCTTTCAATTTATACAGGATGAGATCGAATATGACACCAGGACTCACCATACAAACATGGACACCTACGATCATCTTGTGCCGGACGATTTGAAGCAATCAGCCGTCATCATCGCAACATTCGTTTACAATACTGCGCAACGAGATGAAAAAATGCCGCGTAAGGAAATGCCGGCGGCAAGATCAACGCAGCAGAGAGCGTTTTAAGGAATACACCTTCGACGTGTGTCGATTAACGTTCGTCATTCGTTGTTCCCGTGCGACTGGCGTCGGCCGGGTGGGCTTGTTCGTTATTCCCTACTTCGGCTTTTCATAAATAAATCTCACCAGTACTTTTTTTTGGTCCACGTCGGAGCTCAAAAAAAGACGATAACGTTTGTCACCCGCCGTTACAATTAACAAGGCTGTGTTCGGAGGAATAGTGCCCTCATTTTCGGCGATCATGATTACTTCATGTTCCGTGTTTACAAAATCGATTCTTATGTTAACAATAATAGGCTTTGCCGCGAGCCGCTGATGAATAACCACCATTTGCTTATCTACAGAAACGGAAATGGTATCTCCGTCAATTTCCGCGTTATCATAAAAATCAAGACGAAGATTTCCTGTATCCACTTTGATCTCATTAAAAATCGAAGAAGCCTCTTTGGTGAGGACAATTCTTCCGGGTGGACAAGTCACCTGGCTGTTCATCATTCGACCTCCCCAATCACCAGCTAAATTCTGTGAATCCTTTGTCTGTGTAAAAGCGAGAGTGTAATGTTTGATACAAGGAATGCAATCGGCAGGAACATGAAAGGTTGTTGGGCCAGTCTCCTGGATGGTGAGAGATCTACTCTTCGCGTCGTAAACGCCTTCAAAATTTTCCTTTACAAAATTGGTCACGTCGGAAAAGTGATACGACGAACCGTATAGTTTCAAACCCTCAACGCGTACCTGCATTTCGATAAAGTAAACCGGGAAGCAACCCCCCGGACCCTGGGTAAGTTTTCCCCGCCACGTTCCATTCAAACTTTGCCCCTGGATGACACAGGTGGAACAAAAAAAAATCATTGCGGTGGCAAACCGGAGCATAGAATTGAAGATAGTGAGAAAGGCTTAGTGGTTGGTAAAAAATCCTTGAGCGGCGCTATGGTTGAGGCCTCACGTACTTGAATCTTACCATGGCATTTTTTTGTTCTGTCGAAGTAATCTGCACCTGGTAGCGCTTATCGCCGGCGGTAATCACCATCAAAGAAGTGTTAGGTGGAATACGACCCAAATTCTCTGCGACCATCACTACCTCGTGTTCATCCTCGTTCTCGTCAAACTTAAGTTTCAACACAATTGGGGAAGCACTTAATCCTTTATGGGAAAGCGTTAATTGCTTATCCACAAAGACCGAAATGCTGTCGCCATCTATCTCCCCATTATCATACAATTTGATCGTTACTTCGTCTGTGCTCACCGTTATGGTTTGGGCCAATGCATTTTCTCTCGTTCGCAGAACGTCGGGCGTGATGATCTTTTTCTCAGAAATCGAACTCTTTACTTCCGGTTGACTGATTTTTGTTGTAGTATCCGTTTTTACTATTACCGCGGTATTCGTCTTTGAATTCGCAACAGATTTTGTTTTAGCCGTCGTTGTATTTTTCTTTACAGGAGCGTTTGTCGTTTTTGTAGTTGGGTTGCTTTTTGGTGGCGTCTTTTTTACGACCGTTGGATTTGTCTTTGTTCTCGTTGTTGTGTCAGTTTTTACCACAGGTCTTTCACGCAAAAACGGCTCGACATAAAAATCGGATGTTTCAACTCTACGCAAATAAACTTTTCCGCCACCGCAATCGCCCCATTCGCCATTGTTCTTTGGATTCTTTCGATCTTCCGACTTTCCTAAAAATGTTCCTTCAAGGAATTCTTCTTTTCCTGATTTTGCATAATCAAAATTATAGTTCATTAAGCAGGTACCGCCACCACCCAGGTTTTTTACTTCAACTGTCCTCAGTTCCTGTATCTGGAATTTTCCCTCTGCTTTTTTAAGCATCCCGGTCATTGTAGCTTTTCCATAAAAGCGAATGTCGAGGTAAGAATAGGAAACCCCGGTGATTGAGGAACTCGGATTCTGTTTGACCTGGAACTCAAGTCTGTATTGTTCACCACCATCAGTAATGAAGTATCCTTTCCAGATACCGGTGATGTCCTGTGAAAAAGAAGAAAGACAGGCGCCAAAAAGAGAAACAGAAAATAAAAATGACCTTAATAGTACCCTTTTCATCACGTTGTAAAACTAACGAATAACTTCGTATGGTAACTTATGGCACTGCGGCAAGAGTTTGTTAATTTTGCCGCTCTTTTAAATTGACAATAGTATAATGATAAATATCACTTTCCCCGATGGAGCCGTACGACAATATGAGGAGGGAAGCACATCGCTGGACATCGCCAAATCGATTTCCGAGGGTCTTGCACGAAAAGTTTTGGCCGCCAAAGTGAACGGCCAGGTATGGGATGCAACGCGACCCATACATTCAGACGCCGCATTAAAATTACTTACATGGAACGATGACGAAGGCAAGAGCACTTTCTGGCATTCTTCTGCACACTTAATGGCCGAGGCCGTCGAGTCTTTATTTCCCGGCGTAAAATTTTGGGTGGGACCTCCTGTTGAAAATGGATTCTATTATGACATGGACCTGGGAGATCGAAAAATGAATGAGGAAGACCTGGCGAGACTTGAAAAGAAAATGAATGAACTATCCAAACAAAGTAGTAGTTATGTAAGAAAGGAAATTTCAAAAAAAGATGCCGTCAAATATTTTTCGGACAAGGGCGACGAATACAAATTGGATCTACTCCAGGGATTGAATGACGGAGAAATAACTTTTTATACACAAGGAAATTTTACCGATTTATGCCGCGGACCGCATGTTCCTAACACCGGTTTTATAAAGGCCATAAAGCTCACGAACATTGCGGGCGCTTATTGGAAAGGTGATGAGAAAAATAAAATGCTCACCCGGGTTTATGGTGTCAGTTTCCCGTCGCAAAAGGAATTGGATGAGCACTTGCATATGCTCGAGGAAGCCAAAAAAAGGGACCATCGAAAACTCGGTAAGGAGCTCGGCATTTTTACTTTTGATGACGATGTAGGTCCAGGCCTTCCTCTATGGTTGCCGAATGGTGGCATCATAATCGAAGAATTGGAAAGATTAGCAAAGGAAACGGAAGAGGCCGCAGAATATAAAAGAGTGGTCACGCCTCACATAGGTAAGGAGAGTTTGTACCTCACAAGTGGTCACCTTCCTTATTACCAGGACAGCATGTATCCTCCTATCGAATTGGAAGGCGTGAAATATTATCTAAAGGCAATGAATTGCCCACACCACCACAAGATTTTTGCGGCTGAGCCGAGGAGCTACAGGGATTTGCCGTTAAGGTTAGCTGAATACGGAACATGTTATCGCTACGAACAAAGTGGAGAACTATTCGGATTAATGCGTGTTCGTTGTTTGCATATGAATGACGCACATATCTACTGTAGCAAAGAACAATTCTATGAAGAGTTCAAGGCGGTAAATGACATGTACCTGAAGTACTTTAAAATCTTTGGCATTGACAAATATGTGATGCGTTTCTCATTACACAGCGTCGACAAGCTCGGGATAAAATACGTGGATGAACCAAAACTGTGGATAGAAACCGAGCAATTGGTAAGAGATGTTTTGATAAAAACGAATACCCCTTATGTTGAGGTGCCAGATGAGGCAGCTTTCTACGGTCCCAAAATCGACGTGCAAATATGGAGCGCGATCGGACGAGAGTTTACCCTGGCGACAAACCAGGTAGATTTTGCGCAAGGCAGAAGATTCAAGCTCGAGTTTGTTACGCACGATAATAAGGCTGAAACTCCCCTGATTATCCACAGGGCCCCGCTAGGCACTCATGAACGATTCATTGGGTTTTTGCTGGAACATTACGCGGGCAAATTGCCCCTTTGGTTGTCGCCCATGCAAGTCAAAATTTTGCCTATAAGCGATAAATTCCTGGACTATGGTAAAACTATTTTACAGAAATTGAAAAAAGCAGATATTCGTGCAGACATAGATGACAGGAACGAAAAGATAGGAAAGAAAATACGAGACACGGAACTGATGAAAGTTCCATATATGTTAGTGATCGGTGAAAAAGAAATGAATGAACAAAAAGCATCGGTTCGCCGACAAGGTAAGGGCGATTTGGGAGCGAAACTTGTAGATGAGTTTATCAATGAAATTAAAATTGAGCTTGACGAAAGGAGATGAGAATGAAATTTGAGATCTGATATTTGATTTGACATCCCTTTACCCCGGGGGAAATTTAAAGATAAAAACAGTATTGCTCGTGGGGTCGGGCATAACACAAAAATCATAAATGGCAATACCGAACAAAAGTTTTCAACCAAAACCAGGGGGTTTTCAAAGACCGGGCGGTGGCGGATTTAACAGGGGTGGATTCAGGGGCCGATTCGCGCCGCGCAAAGAGGCAGAACATCGCATCAATCACTTCATCAGGGCTGCGCAGGTGCGACTAGTAGGGGATAACGTCAAAGTTGGAGTTTATCCAACCAACGAAGCTCTTAAAATGGCGCAGGAACAAGGACTCGACCTTGTTGAAATTTCTCCGAATGCAGATCCGCCCGTTTGCAAGATTATCGACTACAACAAATTCCTATACGATAAAAAGAAGAAAGAAAAAGAGATGAAGGCGAACGCCAAAGTCTCTGAAGTGAAAGAAATTCGTTTTACTCCGAATACTGACGAACACGATTTCAATTTTAAAGCCAAGCACGCAGAAAATTTTTTGAAAGAGGGGAATAAGGTAAAAGCATACGTTCAATTTAAAGGTCGTGCAATACAATTCCAGGACAGGGGACAGCTACTGTTGTTGAAGTTTGCCGAACGTCTTGCTGAAGTCGGAAATTTGGAAAGCATGCCAAAAATGGAAGGCAGAAGAATGTTGGCAATGTTTGCTCCGAAGGGAAAAAAGAAAGGGGACAAAAAAGAAAGTACGGAGTGATAATACCGCGGTAAAAGTTAAAATACTATTACGCCGTCTTATCAAGACGGCTTTTTTTATTGATGATTCGAATCAAATATCAAGGACTCTTTTCAGATCGACCGTTCTTGTAAAAATGTTAATACAATAATGAACTCCGCATTCCTTTAGTATATTGCCGCCTGCCTAACGAGAAAGGCCCCTATCAATAAAATACAAGCAAGAATATATATGAGAAAGTCACTAAAGTATCTCAGCTTGTGCTGTACATCACTGGCTGTGGCAAGTGTTTTATTCGCACAACAGAGAGACACCACCAGGAATGGCGCCCCGGGCTTATCCCGGTCCACTGGTCCGAAGCCCTACAAGGAAGTCATCACAGACAAAGCAAAAACTGACGAGGGTTTATTCAAAGTTCATAAGGTTGACGAAAAATATTATTTTGAGATTCCCGATTCGTTATTGAACCGTGACATACTTGTTGTGAATCGAATTTCGAAAGCGGCAGCCGGCATGCGCAACGGGTTCTTTGGTTATGCAGGTGATCAGATAGGTCAAAATGTTACACGTTTTGAAAAAGGACCGAACCACAAAATCTTTCTTCGAACAATCTCTTACGCTGAATACGCCAAAGATTCCACTTCGCCCATGTTCTGGGCTGTAACCAACTCGAACATTCAACCCATTGCTGCAGCCTTCGACGTCAAAGCGTTTGGAAAGGACTCCGCCAGCACGGTGGTGGACGTAACGGACTATGTGAACAGTGATAACGATGTTTTGTTCTTCAATAGCAATCTAAAATCAGCGAATCGCATTGGTGGTTTGCAGGCTGATAAATCCTATATCGTCAGCATACGATCATTCCCAATCAATGTAGAGATAACCACTGTCAAGACTTATTCGCGAGCTCCGGCCACGTTTGGAATTCCTGGAACCGGAGGGCCCAATGCGCCATCAGGTGGAAATCTCACCGTAGAACTGAATAGCTCAATGGTATTGTTACCGAAAGTGCCAATGCAGCCAAGATACTTTGATCCGCGCGTTGGATATTTTACTGTCGGCTATACGGACTATGATGCGAATCCGCAGGGCGTTGAATCTGTGCAACTCGTGAAGCGGTGGCGCTTAGAGCCAAAGGACGAAGACATGGAAAAATATAAGCGCGGTGAATTGGTAGAACCAAAAAAGCAAATTATATTTTATGTTGATCCTGCCACGCCAAAAAAATGGGTTCCTTACCTGGTCCAAGGCGTGAATGACTGGAACGTTGCATTTGAACAAGCCGGGTTCAAAAATGCGATCGTTGCGAAGCCGTCTCCTTCAAAACAAGAAGATCCGGATTGGAGTTTGGAGGACGCACGGTACTCAGCAATTGTTTATAAGCCATCCGACGTAGCCAATGCGAGCGGGCCAAGTATCTCTGATCCCCGCAGTGGAGAGATCATGGAAAGCCATATCAACTGGTACCACAATGTGATGGAGCTTTTGCAAAATTGGTACATGATCCAAGCCTCGCCAAGTGACACCGCAGCAAGGAAAATGGTTTTTAGCGATGCCCTCATGGGGCAGCTTATTCGATTTGTTTCCTCACATGAAGTTGGCCACACGCTGGGATTGCGTCACAATTTTGGTTCCAGCTCTTCAGTGCCGGTAGAGAACCTGCGCAACAAGGCCTGGGTCGAAGCCCACGGCCACACTCCGTCTATTATGGATTATGCCCGTTTTAATTATGTGGCGCAACCTGAAGATCATATTTCGGAAATAGGCTTGTTTCCAAGAATAGGAGATTACGATAAATGGGCGATCGAATGGGGTTACAAACGGTTTTACCAATTTAAATCTGCCGACGATGAGAAAGCGTTTGTCAACAAATGGATCATTGACAGTCTAAAAAATCACAGACTATGGTGGGGCGATGGCGAAAGCAACCAGGACGATCCGCGTTCTCAAACAGAGGACCTGGGTGATGACGCAATGAAGGCAAGCGCCTACGGAATTAAGAATCTTCAGTACATGATGCCCGATTTGCTGAAATGGACAAGGCAAGACAATAAAGATTATAACAGCCTTTCAGAAATATATGGGCAAATAACAGGTCAGTTCTCGCGGTATATGGGTCATGTGTCGCGTAACGTTGGAGGCATTTACCTTACACCGAAGGTTTGGGAACAAGATGGGAATGTGTACGAGTACACTCCAAAGACCAAACAAAAAGAAGCGGTGGATTTTTTAAATAGACAACTATTCAATACACCCATCTGGCTGGTGGATAACAGGATCTATGATCGAATTGGAGGCACACCTCTCGTGACGATTGGAAATATCCAGGACAATGTTCTAAATCGATTGTTTAGTACCAGTACGCTGAACAAACTGATTCAATTTGAAGCTGAAGACGGGAGCCAAGCCTACGGTATTACAGAACTATTTTCAGATCTGAGAAAGGGCGTATGGAGCGAACTTGTAACTAAAAAGAAAATTGATGTATACCGGCGAAACCTTCAGAAATCTTATGTCAATATTCTGGGTAGCATAATAGCGCCGCCAAAAATTTCTGAAACTACAATTGTGATAAACTTCGGCGGTACGTCACGTCCTCAATTAAGCGCAGACAAGTCGGACATAAAAAGCCTGGTGCGAGCTCATTTAGTTTCCTTGAGAAATGAGATCAAAGCGGCGATTCCAGGCACGACCGATGAGATGAGCAGATATCAGTTGCAGGATGTTGTGACAAGAATTGACAACGCTCTCAATCCTAAAGATTGATCGCTGCCTGTGAAAATTTTTTTAAATGGCAAGTTCAAAGCGGCTTGCGATTGTTCTGTTCCGTAAGAAGGCTGAGTTTCTTTTTGTGTTGCAAATGCGCCTCATCCAGGGAGTGGGATTTATGTACGTCTCTCTCTTTTTGGGCCAACTCGGCCAGGCGGGAGTAGAATTTCTTTAACGTCTCGAGGTCTTCCGAGGTAAGATCTTCCACATTTACCAACCTGTTGCTTGCAAATTCGCTGCTTGCGATCAGTTCGTTTAGCTTGATCTGCAGGGCAACCGTATCCTTATTTTGAGTTTGCTGGATGATGAATACCATGAGAAAGGTGATTATGGTCGTCCCAGTGTTTATAACCAATTGCCATGTGTCTGAGTATTTAAAGAGGGGGCCAGTTACCAACCATGCGACCACAATAACACATGCAACGATGAACGCAGCGGGTTTTCCCGAGGCTTTCGTCACCTTCGTAGCCATCTTGTCAAAAAAATATCTGAAGCTTTTCTTATTCACGTTTTTTGTTCTTATTTCAGTTTGTTGCTTATTCATACAATATTCCTTTTACAAATCAACATAGAAAAACTCAAGCCAATAAATTTTCATTCCCAAAAAATCTGAAGACCGATGTGTCCAGGTCCAGGGGGTTCCCAGTAGTCGTTACATTGGGACGCCACCGATCTCTGAGCTTTGTTAAACGCGGTGAAAGTATAAAAGACCAAACATGCGCTCGAAGCAAAACTTTGCTCATTTACCCTTATTTTTGCACCCGCTTAAGCCATTCCCTTTATGGCACAAACAACACAAAAAACAAAGCCAGTGGCCACCATGTTTTCGAAGGAAACTTATTTGTATTGGTATGAATTGATGCAGCTAATACGCCAGTTCGAAATGATGGCTGAGGAGAAGTATAAAATGGAGGGGAAGATCCGTGGTTTTTTTCACGCTTACGTCGGCCAGGAAGCAATTGCCGCGGGATGCATGACAGCAACAACACCCGACGACTTGTTTATCACCGCTTATCGGGATCATGGTTTGGCCATCGCGAAAGGTGTATCGGTTAATTCCTGCCTGGCTGAGCTGTATGGAAAAGCGACAGGTAATGCAAAAGGCAAAGGTGGCAGCATGCACTTTTTTGGCAAGTCGGTGAATTTCTACGGTGGTCATGGAATTGTGGGAGCACAAATTGGCACCGGTGCGGGGCTCGCTTTTGCTGAGCAATACCGAGGCACAGACAATGTGGTGCTTTGTTTTTTCGGAGATGGAGCTGCGAGACAAGGCATCCTCCATGAGGTATTCAACCTCGCTATGCTTTGGAAGCTTCCTATAGTTTTTATTTGTGAAAATAACAACTACGCAATGGGTACATCAGTGGAACGCACGTCTAACGTGATCGATATTTACAAACTGGCTGATGCTTATGAAATGCCCGGTGATGCCGTGGATGGCATGAGTGCGGAAGAAGTTCATGAAGGCGTTGCAAGAGCTGTAAAGAGGGCCAGGGAAAAAGGTGGTCCGACATTGCTGGAGATGAAGACATACCGGTACAAGGGGCACTCCATTAGCGACCCGGCGAAATATCGCTCAAAGGATGAAGTGGAGGAGTACAAAAGCAAAGATCCAATTCAAAGACTCTTAAAAACGATTTTCGATAATAAACTTGCTTCACAAGAGCAGGTAAAAAATATTGATGCACGTGTTGAGCAGGCTGTGGCGGAGGCGGTAAAATTTGCCGAAGAAAGTCCTTTCCCAGACGACAGTGAGGTGCTCAAAGATGTTTATGTAGATCCTAATTATCCTTTTATTGTTGACTGATGTTGTGAATGGTGAATTGTGAATCGGCAATTGGTAATTC
>VBAU01000136.1:0-9676 GCA_005883855.1 Bacteroidota bacterium | reverse complement strand
TAGTCCCGAAGGGACTAAATATCAATAACGGCGGATTTCATCCGCCGGTTGACAGACAAGGATGAAAGAACCCAGTAGGGGTTCAATGTTTAGATGAATAGAATTAATGAACGATGAAGTGAGTGACACAACGGAAGCGAAATAGAATTGATACCGCTGGTAACAAAATTTTAATATTAAAAAAACGAACAAAATAAATCATAAATAAATATGGCCGTACAGAAGCATGATGTGCATAAAGATTCGAATCAACTAGTAGTGGAGAGGGCTAAAGATTTTTGGGCCAGGTATAACAGACCTGTAATGATCGTTTGTGCAGCGATCATTTTAGTTGGGGGCGGATACCTTGGCTACAGAAAGTTTTATAAGGAACCAGAGGAAGAAAAAGCAGGTGATGCCATGTTCAAAGCGGAAAGTTATCACCGCAACGCTTTGATCTCGCCCAATCCTGATTCGCTTATCAGGCTTGCGTTAAATGGTGATGGTGCCAATCCGGGCTTCGTAAGAGTGATCAGCAAGTTTAAAGGAACTGATGCTGCCAACATTTCGAAACTTTATGCGGGAGAATGTTATTTGATGTTGGGCGATAATGCGAACGCGGTGAAGTATCTGATAGATTTCAAAACAAGTTCTAATTTATTCCAGGCGAGGGCTTACAAATTGCTTGCGGATGCTTATGCTGACCTGGGCAAAAATAAAGATGCACTTGAGTACTACAAAAAAGCAGCGAGCCATTTTAAGGAGGATGCAGAAAATTCTTCTGAAGCACTGTTCCTTGCCGCATACCTGGCACAAACAAAAATGAATGACACGAAGCAGGCCATTGACCTTTTTAAGGAACTGAAAGAAAAATTTCCCAACACGCAAAGAGGAAACGATGCTGACAAGTATCTCGCCAGGTTGGGAGTGTACCGTACGGAATGAAGAACAAGGAACAAGGAATGTCGAATAATAAATGAGTTCCTTCGCCGTTCATCTTTCCGTGTTCCCTGATCAATGTTCCTTATTCCTGCAACCTTTATCACACATGGCAGACGTTAATAAAAGTAATCTTAGAAATAAAACAGGCATTCTTCCAAAGGATGCCTGTGTTGTTGTGGTGAAGACCGAATGGAATGCGGCGATAGTTGATGAACTGGAAAAAGGATGCATTGGCAAACTCAAAGAACTTGGCGCAAAAAAAATTGTCTCGCTGACAGTTCCTGGAGCAGTCGAAATCCCGTTTGCAATAAGAAATTATTGGCAGCATCAAAAAAAGAAAAAAACTCCCGATGTGTTTATCGCTCTCGGCTGTGTAATACGGGGTGGCACTCCACATTTTGAGTACGTATGCAAATCCGTGACAGAAGGAATTGTGCAGTTAAATCTCCTGTTGTCTGTGCCCACTATTTTTGGAATATTGACGGTGGACAGTGAAGAGCAGGCCAGGGACAGGATTGGAGGCAGGCATGGCCATAAAGGAGAGGAGGCGGCGATTACTGCTGTTAAGATGATTTTACTTAAAAAGCAGTTTGAATAATGAACAAGGAACAAGGAATATTGAATGTTGAATTTAATTCACGCCGTTCGAAATTCTTCACTCCTTGTGCCTTGCCTGCCTGCCGGCAAGGCAGGTTCGATATTCTTCTATGAACATTCAACTCTTTATACCGTGCTTTGTTGATCAGCTATATCCGCAGACAGCTTTTAACATGATCAAAGTGATGGAAAAGATTGGGTGTACGGTTACTTATAATTCAAATCAAACATGTTGCGGTCAGCCAGCCTTCAATGCTGGTTTTTGGGACGAGGCGAAATCTGTCTGCACAAAATTCATCAAGGATTTTGAAGGAACCGATTACGTGGTGGCACCGAGTGCAAGTTGTGCAGGATTCGTCCGTAACTATTATTCAAAACTATTTGACAATTCCTCTCTTCACAACAAGGTGAAAGAACTTTCAAGCCGAGTCTATGAATTCTCAGAATTCATGGTGAAGGTGCTACAGGTGTATAACGTTGGAGCTAAACTGCAGGGAAAGGCTACATACCATGATAGCTGCGCGGGTCTTCGCGAGTGTAAAATAAAACAAGAGCCACGAAAACTTTTAGCTAATGTAAAAGGCCTTGAGTTGGTTGAATTGAATGATGTTGAAACGTGCTGCGGTTTCGGTGGAACATTTGCCGTGAAATTTGAGCCAATTTCTATTGCAATGGGAGAACAAAAAGTTGAAAATGCCCTGGCCACAAATGCCGAATACCTCATCTCCACTGATCTTTCCTGCCTAATGCACCTCGATGGCTACATCAAACACAAGAGCTATTCGTTGAAAACAATGCACATTGCCGATGTCCTTGCGAGTGGGTGGTAGCCCACACTGCCCATCCCGCGGCCTTCGAATTGCAAATTCATGTGGCCTGCCTTCCCGAAGGGAAGGAGTAGAATCGCTTGCCTTTCGAACAATAGGTGCAACAGTCCTCCCAGGCCCACCGGTCCTTGGTACAAACCGAGGAATGTTTACCCTTCCCCTCGGGAAGGCGAATCGATGAGATTAACAACCTTAATGAATGCGGGATGGGCTTTACAGTCCCGAATAATAATCATATCCTCTCTCAGCCCAATAATCTGGCGGGCGGTTGTTGGCAAAATACATGGTGCCAATTCGCTTGAGGTGTTTGATCCCGTACTTGACCGGGATGATAAGTCGAAGCGGATATCCTTCACGCCACGGAAGAGGCCGCCCATTTAGCTCATAGCAAAGTATTGTCTGAGGATGCATGGCGCTTGCCATATCAATCCCAACATAATACTCTTTATCGGGAGTTGTTAATCCAAGATATTTCATCGAAGCCTCGGCGTTCAAACCGTAAGCTTTTATAAAATCAGAAAACTTCACGCCAGCCCAATGCGTGATTTGGTTCCATCCCTCAATGCATTTGAAATTAAAAGTGACATCCGTTTTTGGAAGTTTTTTAAGGTCGTTAAGAGTCAATGCAAGCGTGTCGCCATTGGTCCTGATCACATACATTTTCCATGTTGCGGTATCGAAATTTTTGCTCATTCCAATGTTGCCGTTTGGCCGTACGTTTTTAACCGCAGCAGACGCCGGGTAAGTTTTTGTGTGATGGTTTTCTGAAAAAATTTTGTTGAAGATGATCTCGTTTGTATTTAACACTTTTCTCAAAGGCGCGTGAATATCACTGCGACTTCCGTTTTGTGAGGGTTGTCGACGCACCCACTTCCACGCCCAGATACACGCTGCAAAAAAAACAAACAGGAAAAAGAATGAAGTGATTGTCTTCTTAACGATGAATTCATCCACCGTCAGTTTCCTATTGCTTCGGAAAAGATTACTAACAAAATTTGCCATCCTCTTTGATTTTTTCGTGTACTATTCGGGTTCAGGGATTACAATTGAATCTCCCTCGTTTTCATTAATATCCTCATTGCTGTCTGCTGGCTCATTGACAGCCATTGAGGCGGGTTCAACCGTGATGGGTTGTTCATTTATTCTCACTACTTCAAAACCGGTAACCATTGCACGGAAGTTGTTCCAGCCGGCGATGATCACCTGGATGATATGAATAAGGAAGAACAAGACATAGCCTATGGTCAAAGCAAAATGAATAATCCGGGACATTTTATATCCACCAAACATTGCTGTGAGCCAACCTAACTGCACCGGTTTGTAAATCCCTAACCCGGTAAGAATAGAACCAATGCCCATAACTATGATCGCCGTGTAAGTGATTCTCTGCGCTGCATTATATTTTCCCTGGGGCGGTTTGGTTTTTTTGAGATGCAGATCATGCAGTAAAACCAACCATGCTTCCTTCAATGATCCCCTGGCAGGCACCAAATATTTCCATTCACCTGAAAAAATGGTATAGACCACATATAAAAGACCGTTGAAAAAAAATAACCACATGAAGACAAAATGATAGGCCATTCCCTCAGCTAAGCGAAAGGGAACATGAAACACATCATAAAAAGACTGCGGGAAAAATTTAATAAGAGTTTTATCGCCAAAGCCAATTTTGTATACGTCATTGGCCCAGTAGATCAGTAAGCCACTCCATATCATTACACCTAATACCGGGAAATTTATCCAGTGGAACCAACGAATAGCGAGGGGATGTTTGTTTACGATTTGCTTCATCGGCAATTGCATCAAAAGTTACAAAGAAAAAGCCGGCCTCCAAAAAATGGAATGCCGGCTGGTTTGCCCTGCACATACGAACTATTTGAAATGGTTTTTGATCTACTATTTCGAGTATATACGGAAGGAGCTCTCATTTAGATTCATGATCGCGTATTTTTTTCGGATTTCGAATTTCCGATCTAGATTTGAAGTAGGAAATCAAAACTTTTAACTCCAAGATATGTCATACTGGCTCGTAAAATCTGAACCCGCTGCATACAGTTGGGAGCAGTTGGAAAAAGATAAACAAACGGACTGGACAGGGGTGCGCAATTATGCAGCACGCAATCATTTAAAATCGATGAAGAAAGGTGATGAAGTGCTGTACTATCACAGTAATGAAGGACTGGAAATCGTTGGTATTGCTAAGGTGTCGAAAGAGGCGTACCAGGATCCCACAACCAAAGAGGCCATGTGGGTTGCTGTTGAGCTGAAACCCCACAAAAAATTAAAAAAGCCCGTCACACTGGAGACGATAAAAAAAGACAAACGGTTAAAAGACATGGCGCTTGTCCGCATTGGCCGCTTGTCGGTGCAACCTGTCGCAGAGAAGGAGTGGAATACGATTATGGAACTGGCAGGAGAGAACTAGTATCACGGATTTAAGGATTGAGTAGATTTCGCGGATTTCTTACTTGTTGTCTTTCAAATAATCATTTGCTCCAACAACTATCCTTTAAGCTTCTCCAAATTTTAATCCGCGTTCATTTTGCTGATGAGGCTCATGATTTATTGCCCTTCGCTTCTTCCCAATAAGGAATTAACAACAGATCGTTGAAATCCATTTTTATCAATGCAATCCGCGATCGCACCGGTTTCTATATAAAAAATGGTTGCTCGCAAAAATGCACAAACGAAATGCCTAGTATCTTTGATTCATGGGGAAAAAGAAACTTGTTGTGCTCACCGGCGCTGGCATTAGTGCTGAAAGTGGATTGAAAACCTTTCGTGATAGCGATGGTCTTTGGGAAGGATACAACATCGAAGATGTGGCCACACCAAGAGCATGGAGAAGGGACCGGCAACTGGTTTTGGATTTTTACAATATGCGCCGCAGAAATGTCGCTGCGGCAAGTCCAAATGCTGCTCATGCAGGCTTAGCCGAATTAGAAAAAGATTTTGATGTTCACATCATTACTCAGAATATAGACGATCTGCACGAGCGAGCCGGCTCATCAAAAGTTTTGCATCTGCACGGCGAAATATTCAAAATGCGAAGCGAGAAGAGTTTTGACTTCGTTAAAGAAATACGAGAAGATATCAGGTTGGGCGATTGTGCAGAAGATGGATGCCAGTACCGTCCTCACATTGTTTGGTTTGAAGAACCCGTGCCTATGATTGAAGAAGCCATCCCCGTTGTTCAAAGTGCTGACCTTTTTGCGGTGGTCGGAACTTCTTTGGTTGTGTACCCCGCAGCAGGCCTGGTGAATTACGCGCCTTTTGAAATCCCAAAATTTATTATCGATAAGCGAATACCCTATACATCTTCCGTGTATAATGTGACTGCCATAGAAAAACCAGCCACAGAAGGCGTGAAGGAGTTGATACAACTCTTGACCGCTTGATCATGGACCTTCGCCGCCACGCGGACCATAGAAGATCACACCCTTTGGCAAAGTCGTCGCTGAAGTTTTTAACCCAATGATTCATGCTCGCGGGCACAGCAGCTTATTCGTTTTCCATCCCAACAAAGGGTTGCATGTCCTTTAATGATCACGTACGCGTCTTGTGTGCGTGGGGTTTGTTCATCGATTCCTGGGGCGAGAAATATTCTATGCCATTCTTCATGACCACGGTAAAGGAAACTCACTCTGCTGCAACTGCCATCGCTTCGTCAGGAGAGACCTTACAATTCACAGTACGCTTTTCGTTTCTTGAAATGTAATATCGTAGTGCTCTAATTCTTTCAGGACTGGTTCGTAAATCTCTTTTCGCGTAGGAATATGTAGCCCGGTGAGGTTGATGGTCCCGTTCAGAATTAAGCGCGCTGCAATTCCCAAAGGGAGCCCCACAGTCTTTGCCATCGCGGTTCTTAAATTGTTTACACCCTTGGCGATCAGAGTGCTTTTGGCTTCTGACTTCTTGCCCCCGATCTCATATTCGATCTCGTGCATCATCACGATCATGTCTTTGCCCATCCGCCCCAAGGGCCAATTTCTTTTCCAGGGCGAATTGCAAAATATCAGCGGGACTGCAGAATCCTTTGTTCACATGCGTTTCTTTGTCATCCAAGCCGAGGAAAAACAACTGCTTCAAAGTTAAATTAGTCTCGTGCATCTTGTAGGCAAGAAAACTAGCGGCCCGGTTTTTTACTTCTTCTAGTTCGACTTCTGTAAGATTACCTTGTTCATCGACCGTTATGAATTCCTCGGGCACTTCCAGGTTCTCCTCCTGAACTTCTTTTTCTACTTCCATTAACTTAACCAGGTTGTTTAGCATTTCTTTTGTTTGAGATAAACGCTCGCTCAATTTTCGTTCCAGCCAATCGCCAAAACCGTTTTCATCCATGTGCCTTTTAAAAATTTCATAAAGCGATTTATTGTCCGTTTCGTAACGCGGAGTTTCATCGGTTAATTTTAGCTCAACTACATTTTTCCAGCCGTACATGAAATCGGGATAACGAAGAGTCGTTCGGATGAATGTGTCGGCATTTTCTAACTGGTACAGCGGGGCATAACTTAACGAGTCACGATTCGGATACCAGCTGAGATGGCCGAGTCCAGGTATTTCAACCATGCGGTCAGGAACAAAAAGTTCTTCGTAGCGCAAATGTTTTTCTTCACCGTTTTGCTTATAATGTGCCCCAGCCTTACCGGCCAACACCACACTGCGCGGGTTCCAGCTTATTTTATATCTCCAGGGATTGTCATCACTTTCGGGAGCGACAAGCCCACCACAGTGCGAGTGGAATGATGTTACCCTACCGCCCTCTAAGTGAATATCATCTATCAACTTCTTTGCGCTCATATGGTCGAGACCCGGATCGAGACCCAATTCGCAGAGAAATAACAATCCTTTGTTTTCAATTTCGGGTTTGAGATTTTTGATTTGCACATCAACATACGACGCAGTGAGCAGATTCTTATTTTCCGCGACAGAGTCCTGCGCCACGAGGTAATGCAGTGCGGGCGGAAGCAGGGAAATTACGATGTCCGCTTCCCCAATGTATTTCTTTCTTTCGCTGTGATTGTTGATATCGAAGGATACGGCCGATCCGTAGGGAGATTCGCCGATTTTTGACTTTGCCAGTTGCAGATCGGTGTCGACGACTATCATTTGCCAATGTTCCTTTTCCGCATTTTGCAACAGGTAATCGATTAAAACCGTAGCAGATTTGCCCGCCCCAAATAATAAAATCTTTTTCATTTCCGTTTAGCTCAAGCGAAAGTAAAAGAAAGTTTACGAGGTAGTTTCCTAAGCCAGTTATTATTTTTTATTTCCGTTATGCAAAAAAGCACGCCCGCTCATCTTAACATGAAAACGAACTTATGAGGCTTTTTACCCTCCCGTGCCTTTTACTATTCAACGTGCTTATGGTGACTTCCGCGTCTGCACAAAAAATCTCCGGCCATGTGCTGAGCGAAAGCGGAAGACCAGCCTCACATGTTACCGTGCAGTTTAAAAACAAATCAAATGCGGTTGTTACAAATACGGACGGAAGCTTTATCATAATGGCTAAAAGACTTCCGGACACGTTGATCTTTTCGGCCTCTGGATATGAGCCTTACCAGGTTGTTGTGACGGAAAAGACGCTGAAGGACCCCAACTTTGAAATCGTATTGTTAAGCACCAGGACAAAAGCGCCGGCCGCTGAAGTTGTAACCTTAGGTTTTACCGCCACGGACAGAAAGTATGATGCATCATATTCCCGTTCCGGACCACCAGATATGGCAAAAGTCTGGGATGCTGGTATTATGCCCAACGTTTCTGTTAGCGATAAAAAATTATTCATGCTCGATTCGTTGCCAAGAGGAAAAGATTCGATGATTTATAAATCTGGATTGCTTACAGCAGGAGAGCTGAATGATTTCAATAAATGGAAAATGTGGGAAGATTTCCAGGAAAATGAATTTAAGACTTACAGCGATCATTGGAATCTCTACCCGAAGCAGCGCTACTGCGTTCAACTGCAGAATAAAGACCATTCTGCGGTGACGGGTCAACTGGTGTTTTTGACTAACAAAAAAACAGGGGATACAGTTTGGTCAGCAGTAACCGACAATACAGGAAAGGCAGAATTATGGGGCGATATGAATGGATTAAAGAACAAATCCGGGTATGTAATGGCCACAAAAGGATCACAGGATATTAGCTCCCCTTCGGCGTTTGCAAACGGAATAAATAAAATGAACCTGGACATTGCATGTTCAATGTCCAACACAGTTGACATCGCTTTTGCCGTAGATGCCACCGGCAGTATGAGTGACGAAATTGATTTTTTAAAAATTGAATTAGAAGATGTGATCCGCAATACATTTGCGCAGCATCCAGATCTCGATTTGCATGTGGGATCCGTTTTTTATCGCGATAGGGGAGACGAGTATTTGAGTCGTCATATAGACTTTCAAACGGACTTGTTGAAAGTTCTGAATTTCATCAAACTTCAGCGTGCTGGTGGCGGCGGTGATATGCCAGAAGCCGTCGATGTTGCGCTGGAGACTGCGTTGGATAGTTTGCGGTGGGACAACGAGGCACGAACCCGCATTTTATTTCTCGTGCTGGATGCGCCTCCTCATGATGAAGCAAAAGAAAAAATGCATGAGCTGATCCAAAAAGCTTCAGCAAAAGGAGTTCGTATTGTACCGGTAGTATGCAGCGGCGCTGACAAATCAACCGAATTTATCATGCGCAGCATTGCGCTGGCAACAAATGGGGACTATGTGTTTTTGACGGATGAGAGTGGGGTTGGCCTTCCGCATATTAAACCAACTACCGACGTTTTCAATGTGGAATTTCTGAACTCGCTTTTGGAAAGGATCATTAAACAAATGGTCTTTGCGAATAAATGTTCAGAACGAAAGGAGGTAGAATCTTTCAAGAACACTCCATTGAACATTGAGAAAATAAAGATCTTCCCCAATCCAACACAAGGAAATATAACGATTGAGAGTAAAAAGCATCTCAAGGAAATCTTCATCACTGATTTTACGGGCAAAATGCTGATGCGAATTGAGACCAATGAAAAACAAACTAAGTGGAACGTAAACCTGGGAGCGTATCCCAATGCAACGTACCTGGTGAAATATATTACCGTAGACGATCAATGGGGAGCGGAGAAGGTTGTATTGATTCAATGAGAGAAAGCCTCCATCTAACTCCTCCCGCTGGGGAGAATCCAAGCACAAAACTTTATGATGAAAGCTCCTCAATGTTCAGAAGAATACTTTTACTTGAAGTGCAGACTGCAGCGATAATGTCGACGACTTTTATGCCCCAGGGAGATCGATGAGGCGACAAGATACATTGATTAAAGTTTTTATTCGGAGCTATTGAGATCA
>VBAU01000492.1 GCA_005883855.1 Bacteroidota bacterium | reverse complement strand
CGTAACAACGCCGAGGACGCTATCACGACAAAAACATTCACCGTCACGAACGCTAAAAAGAATAGGACAGGAACAGGCAAGCCAAAGGTTTGGGATTTATCAAACCTTGACTTTAGTTATTCCTACATAAAAATGCAGCATAACAGTCCGCTATTTGAGACTGATGACTTGCGAAGAACGAGAGGAGGCTTTGGCTACAACTTCTCGCCGCAAGTAACGCCGCTTGAGCCATTCAAGCACAGTATCAAATCAAAATCGCCGTGGCTGGGATTGATCAGGGACTTTAACTTTAATTACGCACCATCACTCATCTCCTTCAAAGCGGATTTGTTCAGGCAGTTCGGAGCTACAAGGCCACGCAACGTAGGGGGCGGTCCTTACAAAATTCCGGAGACCTACGATAAATTTTTTACGTTCGACAGGTACTACGTGGTCAACTGGGATATCACAAAGTCAATTCGCCTCGATTATACTGCGGTGAACAATGCGAGAGTGGATGAGCCCGACGGAAAGATCGACACGAAGCAGGAAAAAGATGTTATCAAAAAGAACTTACTTAAGGGCGGAAGAACCACGCACTTCGGCCAAATCCTAACGGCGTCGTATGTTCTTCCAACGCAAAAAATTCCGTTGCTGGACTGGACAACACTGCGCGCAAGTTATTCGGGAGCGTATGATTGGAACGCGGCGTCGCTGCTTCCTGAAGCGCGTGCGCTTGGAAACACGCTAATGAACGGGCAAACGACGAACCTCAATGGGGAGTTTAGTTTTGATCAATTGTACAACAAGTCGAAATACCTGCGATTGATCAATAATCCCGGACCGGTTCAGCCGAGCACGGAGCCAAAGCGGTTGCAGGTAAAGGCAAAACCAAATGATACCTCGAGCCACAAAATGAAGTGGATAAGAAATCCAAAATGGCAACCGACACCGGGCAAGGCTGAAAGAGCTATTGGACAAGTGTTCATGTCGTTGAAGAGGATCGGAATTCAGTTTAATCAGGACATGGGAACTATCCTGCCAGGTTATCTGGACAGTACAGATTTTTTTGGTCGGAATTTCAAGAGCGGGGAACCAGGGTGGGGCTTCATTTGGGGAAAACAACCTGACACGAACCAAATTAACAAATGGGGTGAAAAAGGTTTGCTGACCCGCGATTCTCTATTCAATTCATTGATTCAGCAGCGCTACAGTCAAAAGATAGCAGTTACTGCGCAGCTGAGTCCTCTTCGTGATTTTAATATTGATGTCAACATAGAAAAAACGTTTGACAAGGCCTACTCAGAATTATTTAAAGACACAAGCGCTTTTGATAACGTCGGCTTTACGAGGTTAAATCCTTATGCACTGGGCGGCTTCAGCATTACTTATATATCGTTTCAAACGTTGTTTGGGAGTTTTGATCCCAATGTGATTTCCCAGACATTTAAACAATTTGAGGCAAACCGAATTCTGTTATCACAGCGCTTAGACAGTGAGAATCCGTATGGGACACATACAAAACGGCAGGACGGATATTACGAGGGATATGGACGCTATCAGCAAGATGTTGTCATACCTGCCTTCATCGCTGCTTACACTAATAAAGATCCATTCACTGTACCGCTCCTAAAGAATTCAAACGCCAACCTTCGATCGAACCCATTTGCCCGGTTCCTTCCGCGACCGAACTGGAACGTCACCTACAGCGGGCTTAGTAAGATAAAGGGTCTAGAAAAGATATTTACCAACTTTACTATCCGGCACGGTTACCAGAGCACCTTAAGCATGAACAGTTTTAATACGTCTCTCTTGTTCCAGGATCCCTGGCACTACGGATATCCATCATTTATCGACACAACGAGTACTCATAACTTCATTCCGTATTTCCTTGTACCTAATATTACCATTACCGAGGCGTTTAATCCATTGATTGGGTTTGATATCAGTTTTGTGAACCAGCTTACGACAAATTTTGAATACAGAAAATCAAGAACCCTCAGCTTAAGCCTGATCGATTATCAATTGGCTGAGATGCATTCCACAGAATACACAGTCGGCATAAATTGGAGAAAACGCGGTGTGCCCATTATCAAGAATCTTCGCATCGGTAAAAAGGGAATGAAACTCGACAATGATGTTACGTTCAAATTTGATTTCAGCTTGCGCGATGATGCTACTGCTAACAGTAAGCTTGATCAGAACACCGCGTTTGGAACGGCTGGGCAAAAGGTGGTACGTATTTCGCCATCTATCGATTATGTGCTCAACAGCCGCGTAAATTTGAGATTGTATTTTGAACAAAACAAGGTCATTCCTAAGATTGCAACAACAGCTCCGGTTACAAACACAAGGGCCGGGGTGCAGCTTCGAATTTCCCTGGCGCAATAATGAATATCGAACAAGGAACATGGAATGGAATGATGAATGATGAAGTCGGTTTCAAGTTCATCATTCGACGTTCCTTGTTCGTTATTCAATAAAAAAGGAGTTCCTCGCGGAACTCCTTTTTTGATTTTGATCCCCGATGAGTTATTTTGTACCGGATGATGATTCGTTGGGCGGGGCAGATTTCTTAAACAACATCACATACCCGCATAGATTTTTCTTGTGTTTATTTACCTGCACCGGTTTTATCATGTGGTATTCTGAGAATTTTGCTATGTATGAATACGAAATGATGTTTCCGTCTACATCGCCCCACTGTTTCTTTTGATACACGACCATCTTTTCGTCCCAGTCATACATTCGGACCTCGTATAACTTGGACGTATAGTCGCCAATGAAAACAAATTGATACCAACTTCCTTGCGTCAACGGAACGATCACGGGTAATTCATACTCACTCTGCATGGCTACCGAGGCTTCCTTCAACAATATAAATCCGTCCTTTGAATAAAATTCTTTGAGGCTATCTACCTGGTGTTGAATTTGCGCATCGCTGCATGATTCTATTCTGATAACATCTTTTTGAGCAAAGATTACCGGTGACAACGCGAAAAGACAAGCGAGGAATAAAAGAGATCGTTTCATAAGGGCTTTTAATGGTATTGGAACGATACCCTAAATTTAAAACTTACAATCCTGATTTCTAAATTTTTGGGAGACGATTTCTCCCCGCATGGTATTTTTTCTAAGGACAGTTACGGGTTTGAAATTCTTTGACCGGTCAATTTGGTTTGCGATGAAAGTAGATGGTGTTCGCCTGTTGGGTACAAGTAATCACTAATTCATTTATGCAGACGTGGGGCGGAAGCGTAGTGGTGTAGTAAATGATATCGGCAACGTCTCTTGCAGACAAGGGAGTAAGCCCCTCATAGACTTTTTTTGCCGTTGGCTCATTACCTTTGAACCTAACAATTCCGAATTCGGTTTCAGCGGCACCGGGTGCAATGTTGGTTACCTTGATCCCATGGCGTAAAAGGTCGATCCGCATGGATTTACTTATCGCATCAACGGCAAACTTGCTGGCACAGTACACATTTCCTTTTTCATAGACCTCGTCGCCGGCGATAGAACCCAGGTTAATGATGTGGCCAGGTATGCCGGTTGAAGCGCTGCGCTTGATCATAAGTGGGATAAGTGCCCTGCTAACATACAGCAATCCCTTAACGTTTGTATCGATCATCGTGTCCCAGTCATCCATATCAGCTTCGTCAAAATAATCCCGGCCCAACGCGAGGCCTGCATTATTAATTAGCACATCAATGCCCTGCCAATCTGCGGGAATAGTCTTCACAACATCGAAAACTCTGTCACGTTGCTGAACGTCAAAAGGCAACAAGTAAACTGCAATATTGTATTGCTTTTCCAGCTTTGTCTTTATTTCCTCCAAACGCTCTTCTCGTCTACCATTCAAAATAAGGTCATAACATTCTGAAGCAAATTTTTCTGCGCAAGCTTTACCGAAACCAGAAGTAGCGCCGGAGATGAAAACAGTTTTTGGCATGATGATGAATTGTGAGTGGTCAATGGTGCATGGTGAATCGTGAATCGTGCATGGTGAATCGTGAATCGTGAATCGTGAATCGTGAATCGTGAATCGTGAATCGTGAATCGTGAATTTCAAAGAATCGATCAGCAATTTAAAACATCTTATAATTCTCGTGGCGCTTTCGTCGATTCATTTTTCAAAATACCGATTGATTGGATAATATTGAGAGAACAGTTTTTTGAATGGAGTCACGGTTTCTGACGAATAACTTAGGGAAACAAAGGGAGGGCATTCATTCACCATTGACCATTCACGCATTGACTATTCACCATTGACCATTCACTATCTAATGAGAGTTACCGTTCCTTTTCTGACGAAAGGTTTGTCGAGATAATCGATCCCTTTGACGATCCAGACAAAGGTGTTTGTGCTTTGAGGCTTACCGCCGATGGAGCCATCCCATCCCTGGCCATTGATTGTTGTGTTGAATACTAATTGTCCCCATCGATTGAATACTCTGAAATACTCAATGCTTTTTATACCCACGCCAATGGGTCGAAACAGATCATTTACGCCGTCACCATTCGGACTAAAGGCAGTTGGTACAAATATTTGCGGATTTGTCTTAAATATTTTTACTATTATGGATGCAGAGTCCATGCAGTTTTGCTCGTCGCTTATGAGAACTGTATAGCGGATGCTGTCAATGCTGCCGTCATATACCGCAACAGGATTCGAGATGTTGGTATTACTGAGTGCTATGGCCGGGGACCATATATAATTGATGCCACCACTAGCATCAAAATGCAATTCCTGCCCGATCACAACTGCGGTGTCACGTCCAGCAAATGCATTTACTCTGGGTAACACTTTCACTACGACGGTATCTTTCGATGGTTTTGGGCAACCTAAAACATCGGTAACGGTGAGAACATACGCGGTGGTCCTTGAGGGCGTGGCAACAGGATTTAATATTGATGGATTGCTTAGCGATCCGCCGGGTGCCCATGTAAATGTCGAAGCGACTATGCTTCCCTGTAATTGAGCAGATGAATTAAAGCAAATGGTTGTATCACGACCTGCATTTGCAACAGGGTAGGGATCGGTCTTTACTGTCACGTTATCGGACGCAG
>VBAU01000135.1 GCA_005883855.1 Bacteroidota bacterium | reverse complement strand
AATCAGGCGCCTTCGAACAACTGGACTATGTTATTGGCGTTTATGCACCTGCTTCCCTACGCATCAAGCGAACAATGGGAAGGAATGGCGTGAGTCGTGAAGAAGTTGTTAAACGCATGAATAACCAAATCGACGAACGAATAAAGATGAAGCTTTGTGATTTTGTTATCTACAACGACGAAGAGCAACTGGTGATACCACAGGTGTTACAACTCAATCAAAAGTTGCTCGAACTTGTCCGTGAAGACCCAAAGGCATGAGAAGAGTTGTTGTCTGCATATTGTTTTCAGCAGCGTTGAATTGTGCTTCTGCGCAGGTAAAGAAACCTGTTCGGCAGCAGCCTGTGGTCCTTGAGAAAAAACCAGTAACACAATGGATAGGAATATTAGCAGGCCCAAACTTAAATAGTCTTCGCTTTCATGATAATACCACAACGATCGAAGGCGCGAACGCCGGTCTTCATGGGGGAATATTTTACAAAAAGGACGTCAATATGAACCTTTGTTTCCAACCGTGGCTGTTATTTTCTGTTCGAGGAGGTGAAATCAATGACGTTGATAGCACCATTAATGCAACTCTGTCATATTTGATATTTGGAGTTACCGATAAATGTTCTTTATGTGCATAAACAACTCTCAATAGGAGGCGGTCCCAATTTTTGTTATGCCATAGGAGGCAAATTCGCAAGTAATGGTGTGAAACGAAATGCTTATGATCCTTCTGAATCATTTGAACGCACGTTAAAGCGCTTTGAGTTTGGCGGCAATTTCATGATTGCCTACCAATTCAAAAACCAAATTTCTGTCACGGCAAATTTTTCGCCTGGTTTTACAAATATCTATAAGGGCGATCATTCGGCGCCCACTAATGTACATGCGAGCACGAGTACATTTGGCCTTTCCCTTGGTTACAGGTTTGATATTGTCAGGGAAGATTGAAGACTAGAACGCTTTTTTCTTGCCATCCTTCTGTTTGCTTCCGTTTGCCATTGCACAATAATCAAATACGAGGTTACAAAAAGCCTTCACTCCTACATAGAGCATACTATCATCAATGTAAAAGTCGGCTGTGTGATGATCGGGCGCCTTGTAAGGGTCGTTTCCCTTGGGCATTCCTCCAAGATAAAAAAAGAACGAAGGAGCTTTTTGCCCGTAGTAGGAAAAGTCTTCGGAGCCTGTCACCCATTCTCTGTCCTTTGCGTTACCATTAGTAGCCTTAAGTAACGAAGGAACCATTTTTCTCACAAGACCTGTGTCGTTATAGGTCACAAGCGTTTTGGTATCGATAGTGACCTCAGCCTTGGCACCTGACGCCTCTGAAATTTTTGTTGCCGTAGTTCTGATCCTGTCCCACGCTTCCTTTTGCATTTTGCTGTCGAGCGTTCTTATAGTTCCATACATTTTACATTCTTCCGGAATTATGTTGCTGCGTACACCTCCCTCTATTTTTCCAACGGTGATCACGATGGGGGCTTTTGTCAGTTCCATTTGCCTGCTAACAATTTGCTGCAAACCTGTGATCACTTCGGAGCTAATTGCAATAGGGTCCACACCTGCCCACGGCTTTGAACCATGTGCGCCCTTGCCTTTTATAGTGATGACAAACCAGTCGCTCGAAGCCATAAATGCACCGGGCTTGTATTCAATTGTACCTATCTCAATATTTGACTCGATATGCATCCCAAATATCACATCCACTTTCGGGTCGTCCATCACTCCTTCTTTTACCATCAGCGGAGCGCCTCCCTCTTCATCACCTGGTGGCCCCTCTTCTGCAGGCTGAAAAATAAATTTTACTGTGCCGGCCAGC
Source organism: Bacteroidota bacterium (assembly GCA_005883855.1). Classification (GTDB taxonomy): domain Bacteria; phylum Bacteroidota; class Bacteroidia; order Chitinophagales; family Chitinophagaceae; genus VBAU01. The sequence continues at coordinate 7,286 of VBAU01000135.1, read as the reverse complement.
GCATTTTTCATGGAGGAGAGTACCTCGGCCGTGCCGAGCAACATGGCCACATGTGAATCGTGACCACACGCATGCATTACAGGAACTGTTTCCCCCATATATTCTCCGGTTACTGTAGATTTGAAAGGAAGGTCAACTCTTTCTTTTATCGGTAATGCGTCCATGTCTGCCCGCAATGCCACAACAGGTCCCGGTTTAGCGCCCCTCAGAATGCCTACCACACCCGTTTTAGCTACGCCGGTTTTGACTTCGATACCTAACGCCTTTAAGTGTTCGGCGATAAACTCTGCAGTCTTAAATTCCCTGTTTCCCAACTCAGGATGCTGGTGAATGTAGCGTCTCCATTCTACCATTTTGGATTGCATCGCTTCCGCTTTTTGAGTTATTTGTGCTGAGACGGTTTGCTGCGAGAAACTTTGCATTGAAAGAACCATCAACAAAAAGGTCAATAACATTTTCATGCAGGAATGTTTTGCTGAAGATAGCGAAAACTTTTTCTGGGAAAAGTTGTATGCCTTTCAAATCATTTCCAGGCGCTATCTTCTTTTTACGATGTCCGACGGCCGTAGTTTTCTTTGCAAAGAGAAATTTCCGAGCACCGTTTTGAGATTATCGTGTTTCCAGGTTTCCATTTGGGGGTGTGTTATGATGTCGAAGTGAAGATCCTGAAGCGATCCCACGGGCAGATCAAGGCCTCGAAAAGTTTGTTTAGAATTTTTTGACCGCGTAACAATGAATCGGAATTCTTCTTCATGCTTATAACTCTTATCCTTTAAGAATCCCATCACCTGCTGGTTGGTTTTCTTAAGACTCTTCCGATCAACCGGCGACATTTTTATGTAATCCACTTTGCCGTGATATAAAGCAGAGAACTTGGCTGACTTTAGTTTTCTTGCTTCAGTCAGAACTAATTTTATCAGGTCGTTCGCCTTGAATTCGATAGCTACACTGTCAGGGTTAGAATGTGTCTCCCACATTGCCATCGACTCTGTGTCGCCCAAAAACCAGCAACTGGCATAAATGTACCGCTGCAATTTTTGAAGGCCATTCGCGAGTGAATATCTTTTAATGGCATGCAGAGATCCCAGTTGCAAATGTTTTTCCGATATCCCTTCAAGTGGATCATCAAACGAGCTTAGCGGGGCGAAAAAAATGCTTTTCCTATTGATGAAATAAAGAAGCTGGTGAAGGTCAATGTAGCGCCATAATCGATCGGTTCTGCCAAACCGATAAGGTCGATTCAATTTGATCCGCATAAAAAGAACTCAGTAAAAAATATGCCATGTCGGATAAAATTCGAAATCCGAATATCGAAATTCGAAAGCATGTTGTGGCTGATATTTATTTCGAATTTCGATATTCGAGATTCGTTATTCGATATTCCTTCACCTATGTTCTCCAAACACACCGCGAAGCTCGTCTGAGATTTCGCCCAAGGTGCATTTATGCTCTACGGCGCCAATTACAGACGGGATGAGATTTCCGCCGTTAGACGCCTTGTCATTCAGATCCTGCAGGCATTGGTCAACCATTGCAATGTCCCGGTTAGCTTTCAAGTTCTTTAATTTTTCAATTTGCAAATTCCTAATGCTGTCGTCAACTTTAAAAATCGGAGTTTGTTTTTCTTCGGCCACCTGGAATTTGTTGACTCCGACAATAATTTTCTCACCAGTTTCAATTTGCCGCTGGTATTCATACGCGCTTCGCGCAATTTCATTTTGAATAAATCCCTGTTCAATCGCAGAAACACTGCCGCCCATCACGTCAATTTTTTCAATTAATTGCTGCGCTTTTTCTTCCAATTCATTTGTGAGCGCTTCTACAAAATAAGAACCTCCCAATGGATCCGCAGTATCAGCCACCCCACTCTCATAAGCAGCGATCTGCTGTGTGCGCAAGGCAATTTTTGCTGCTTCCTCCGTGGGCAAGCCTAACGCCTCATCATAGCCGTTTGTATGCAATGATTGCGTTCCTCCAAGCACCGCTGCCAGGGTCTGTATGGTTACCCTGGAGATATTATTCAACGGTTGTTGCGCAGTGAGCGTGCTGCCACCGGTTTGACTATGAAAACGCAGCATCATTGCTTTAGGGTCTGTCGCTCCGAGATCTCTCATCATCTTCGCCCACATCCTTCTTGCTGCCCGGAACTTAGCAACCTCTTCAAATAAATTATTATGCGCATTGAAGAAGAAAGAAAGCCGCTTACCAAAAACATTCATGTCGAGTCCTTTTTCCAAAGCTGCCTTCACGTATGCTTTTCCATTGCTGAGTGTGAAAGCAATTTCCTGGACAGCGGTACTACCGGCTTCACGTATATGATAACCCGAAATTGATATGGTATTCCATTTGGGCAATTCGTGGCTGCACCATTCAAAAATATCCGTGATGATGCGCATGGAAGGTTTGGGCGGATAGATATAGGTGCCTCTCGCAGCATATTCCTTTAATATGTCATTTTGAATGGTACCCGAAATTTTTTTTAGATCAGCACCTTGTTGTTTTGCAACCGCGACGTACAATGATAACAGGATAAAAGCTGTAGCATTAATGGTCATTGATGTGGTTACATTCTCGAGCGTGATTCCGTCAAAAAGTGCACGCATGTCATCAATGCTGTCAATGGCCACACCTACTTTTCCAACTTCCCCCTCAGCCAGCGCATGATCACTGTCATAGCCGATTTGCGTTGGCAGATCAAAGGCAACACTTAACCCATTTACTCCCTGTGACAATAAATAATGGTACCGCTTATTACTCTCTTCAGCCGTGGAAAAGCCCGCATACTGTCGCATGGTCCACAACTTGCCGCGATACATGTCAGCTTGTATGCCGCGGGTAAAAGGAAAAGTTCCTGGTTGCTGGTTGTTGGTTGCTTCTAAATCTCGTTCTGAATAAACAGTTCTTATTTCAATACCGGAATCGGTAAATATTTTTTTGTTTTCAGACATATAAATTTCAGCGTTTGGCCACAAGAAACCAACCACAAGACACCAGCAACTATTTCATCAACTTCCTCGCTTCGTAATTCAATGCCTCCAGTACAATAGCGTGGAGCTGTCCCTTTTGTTGCTTCATCATTACATCCAACAATATTTTGTTGAGGTCTATGCCAGAGGCTTCAGGAGGTAGGGCAGCGGAAACCTGGTTTATCACTAACGTAGTTTGTTCTTTTAGATTTTTCACCGCCTCCCAGGCTACAGGGCTTACGTATATCTGCTGGGTTAGATTATATTCATATTCTTGCTTGATACTTTCCAACAAAAGAGACTGCATTTCTCTCGCGTTCAGCCCCGGCTGGTTTGCGCGACTGATGAGGTTTGGTAAAGCAATTCTTTCTGAAAGCATGACCAGCCTTTCATAAGCTTGTAATTGCAGAGGCCTTGAGTTAAACCCGTTACCTCCGTCAATCGATGCAATCTTTTGTTTACGATTTAAAATAAAAAAAATAGAGATGGAGATAATGAAGGCAATGATTGAAATGACCAAACTGATGGTTGCTGTATCCATGAACATTTTTATTTGATGCCAAATGTAAGGCATAGGTTCGAAGTTCAGATTGAATTTCCGTAGCCATCAAGGAGGAAATTCGCAGTCTGCCTGCTATAACTATTCAATTCTTACGCAGATCATTCATTAATTGTTATTAGCTGAATAGAAATGGGAACGTACAAGTGTGCGACGCAACCACAGCTTGATAGTAGCACCGGCTCCCGGAAAAAAATCAAACCCTCCATCACTGGAGGGTTGTCTCAATCAAATAAATTTTCACGTGTAATCCGCGATCCTATTTGGCAGTGGCAGGTTTTGACGACGGTGTTGGCGAAGGTTTTTGTTTTACTTCCACCACGGTATCCGCCTTACCCAAAGGTCTCTTCCTGGCCAGGTCAACGAGGATCGGCGCAGCGACGAATACCGACGAATAGGTACCGGTGATAACGCCCACAAGCATCGCGAATGCAAATCCTCTTGTCACTTCCCCTCCCACAAGGAATAGGATAAGAAGTGTAAGGAATACCGTCAACGATGTCATGATCGTTCGGCTCAAGGTGTGGTTAATTGCATTGTTGATAATTTCCTCCTTTGTTGCACCCGACATCTCCCGTGCATATTCACGGATCCGGTCAAATACAATTACCGTATCGTTCATCGAAAAACCAATAACAGTTAGTACCGCGGCTATGAAGTGCTGGTCAATTTCCAATGGAAATGGAACTAGATTGCGCGCAAAAGAAAATACCGCGAGAGTCACCAACACGTCATGGAGAAGAGATACAATCGTTCCCAATGAATACCTCCAGTCACGGAACCGGATGAAGATGTACAGTGAAATGATGAGCAATGCAAAAATGGTCGCTCTCTTGGCGCCCTGTTTCAGGTCATCTGAAATCGTTGGCAACACTTTCTTGGAACCCAATTTATAATTCTTGTCAAATTGACTGAACGATAAACCAGCAGGAAGATAGTTTTTTAACCCGCCGTAGAGTTTCACTTCTACCAACGAGTCGGCTTGTGTCCTCGTGTCATTAATAAGATAGGAACTCGTGATGTCGAGTGTACGATTGTCGCCCACTGTTTTAAGCACGGGAGCCTCACCAAGTGTCACTTTGAGATCATCGCGAAGCTTCTCCACTTTGTCGCTTATTTTTTCAGCAAACCGAATTTTAAAGCTGCGACCACCTTTGAATTCAACGCCTTCATCGAAACCGTGAAAGAAAGAGCCGATTCCAAGCACGAGCACAACGACAGAAATACCGTAGGCAATTTTTCGGTATTCAATGAATTTGAAATTTGCATGCTGAAAAATACGCTTGCTAACTCCGGTGAAATATTCGAGGTGGCGTTTTTTATCCGTGAACCAGTCCGTAACCCAGCGGCTCACCAATATTCCGCAAAACAGCGACAGCAGGATACCGAGGATCTGGGTTGTGGCAAAGCCCTTCACCGGACCTAATCCAAATGAAAAAAGAATGATCGCTGTAAGCAACACGGTCACGTGAGCATCGAGCACCGGTGGCAAAGACCGTCGATAACCTTCGTTTACTGCCGGTATGTAACCTTTGCCTCGCGTCAGTTCTTCTTTGATACGTTCATAAATAATTACGTTGGTGTCAACCGCCATACCAATGGTGAGCACCAATCCCGCAATACCTGGCGCCGTCAATGTTGCTCCCAACCCGGTCAATACACCGATTGTGAACAGGAGGTTTAGAATTAGCGCAATGTTCGCAATCCATCCACTGGTATTATAGTAAATCAACATCAGCAAAAAGATCACCACAAATGAAATCGTGAAGGCCTTCAAACCTCCGTTTATCGCGTCCCGGCCAAGCGTGGGGCCGACTACTTCTTCTTGCACAATTTTAGCAGGCGCCGGCAGTTTTCCGATCTTTAAAATATTGGCAAGGTCCTGCGCTTCTTCAGTCGTAAAGCTGCCGCTGATACTTGAGTTACCACCGTCTATTTTATTTTGAACATTTGGAGCCGAGTAAACAACATTGTCAAGAACAATGGCAATTGGTTTACCAACATTTTCCTCGGTCATCTTCGCCCAGATCTTAGCGCCGCTAGTGTTCATTGCCATCTTGACCTCAACTTTTTGAGTAGTCTGGTCATAATCCTGGCTGGCGTCGCTCACCGCATCACCTTCCAACCGTGCTTTTTCTTTACCGTACGTCTTGATCGCATACAACGGAACTCTGTCCGCCTTTCTATTGTTGTTCGGATTTACATTGGCAATGCCATACAGCCAAACTGCATCAGAAGGAAAAAGAGATCTAAATGCAGGATTCTCCAGGTAACTACGCACAATCGCCGTGTCCTTTATGGCCACGGATCCAATATATGGCGGATAGTATGCTTTCCCATTGTCCTGGTATGGGGAAGCAATTTGAATATAATCGGCTATTTTCTTTTGGCCGGGTGTTTTTTGTTGACTCGCTGTGCTTTTACCAATCGTATCACCGCTTTTCTTCAAAGCTGTATCTGCCTTAGCAGTGGCCGTCGTATCTGCTTTTTTGGTAGTATCTACAGTTGTTCCATTTAGCAAGTTTTCAAAAACCTTTATTCCATTTTGCCAGGCATTAGCATAGTCCCTGGTTTCAAGAGTATAAACTTCCCAGAATTGAAGGTTGGCCGTGGCCTGCAAGTAATTTCTTACTCTTTCCTGATCTTTAACGCCAGGTAATTCCACTGTAATAATGGCGCGGTCGGGGTCAGGATTGATGCTTGGCTGCGCTACGCCGAACTGGTCAATGCGCGCACGCAATATTTTGTAAGTGCGATCGAAAGCGTTTTTAGCTTCTGTCCTGATCTTGGAGATTATTGTCGCGTTGTTATCAGTTATTTTTATGTTGTTCTGGTTAGCAGTCGCGAAAATGGAAGCCAGCCTTCCGTTGGGATTCAATTTTTGATATTCCTCGTAAAAAAGAGTTACGAAGTCCGCGTTGCTATTTGCTTTTCTTCTGTTTGCATTATCTAAAGCCTTTAGAAAACCAGGGTCAGTAGAATTGTTTGACATCGATTTCAACAATCCTGTCATTTCTACTTCCAGCGTTACGTTCATTCCGCCCTGGAGATCAAGTCCAAGGTTCAATTCACTTTCCTTAGCCTTTTGGTAACTGATAGATCCGTTCAATCCGTAGGTTAGTGTTACGTCCTTGGTGCTGTCTTCAAGCCGGCGCATGCGTGCATCATAAATTGCTTTCACCGAATCAGGATACTCGTCCGGCTTCTTACTTCTTGCCTCGGGATATTTTGCTTTTACAAACCTTTCTGCCCGGTCTTTCAATTTATTTTCATGGGCGCGTACAAACCAGGTAAAAGACAGTTGGTAAATGGAGTACAGAACCAACAAAATGGTAAAGAAGCGAACCAAACCTTTTAGTTGCATACCGATTTCAGTTTACTTTTGCCCGGCCGCATTAGATAAGATTTGCGGAATGAGGCTTTTATGGATTTTTTTAAAGAGGGGCAAAGATAGGGGTTTCGTCCGTCAAAATACCCCTGATCACTACGTTTTTTAACCACCCGGTAACGGCATGGAGCTTAGATTTTGAGATTCGAAAAACTATAGCTCATTCCTGCTTTGCTCCCCATTTAATTTTATTCTTCAGGGTTCTTCCAGGCAAAAACTTTCTAGTTCGCACCAACGAAGTGATGGCCTGTTCGCCGATCTTCATCACTCCGATCCGCGGTAAATAATTGTGAGTAAAAGTCTCGGAGCTCGCTGCCTATAGCTCGACGCTTTCCTGTACTTTTGCATCCGAAATTTTTTAGACATGCAATTA
>VBAU01000134.1 GCA_005883855.1 Bacteroidota bacterium | reverse complement strand
AATTTTAGAACACCTTCATAATTGTGCGAGCGGAAGTGCGGGCAGAGTTAACCGATTCAGGCTTCCGTAATTCTTAAAGCCCTATCTTGCTTCTTATTTCACAAATCCAGAAAACTTTTATGGCAAATTTGGAAGTGGCAATTCCACATAATTTATCACAAGAGGAGGCTCTGAACCGGATCAGGAATATGTTCACGCAGATGAAGCAAGAACATGGTGATAAGATTGCTAACCTGAAAGAGGAGTGGAACGGAAATGCAGGAAACTTCAGTTTCACCGCGCAGGGTTTTGATATCGCCGGCACTTTAACCGTCAATCCTTCGAATGTTGAACTCAAAGGAAAAATCCCTTTTGCTCTGTCGCTCTTCAAAGGAGCTATCACAAAGACAATTGAGCAGCAAGCGACGAAAATACTTTCATAGAACTTTTTGCAGAGGTAAGTTTATTCGATTAAAACAAATGCCGCCCAATAATAGGGAGAATACTTTTTTCGCATATCTCTTTGCGCATTTTTCAACGCTTCTCGCGGCATTTCGCCCTTGAGATAGTACCCATAAAATGTTCTCATCAATTCTGCTGTTTCTTCGTCGGGGACTTTCCACAGGCTGAGGAGCATATTTTTTACGCCAGCTAGTTTGAAGGCTCTCTGCAACCCAAATACGCCTTCCGTTCCTTGTATATCACCCAACGCGGTTTCACACGCACTCAATACAACAAGATCCGTGGTCCTGAGATCCAGTTGTGATATTTCAAACGCGGTCACAATGCCATCCTCTCTGTTTTCAATCGGCGGCTTACCAACCCATACGCGGTTGGCCCCGGCAAGCACTATCCCACTTCTTAACATTGGATCGTCCGCAGCCGTAAAGGCATTTCGGCGGTCCATTGCAAAACCTTCATTCTTCTTTTTTTGCGGATTGGATAAGAAAAAACCGTGAGTGGCGACATGAAGGATGGTCGGGGAGGTTCCATTTAGCGATTTAAACTTTTCTTCAGTAGCTTTTTCCTGGGTGTACGTTGCTGTGGCAATGCCATTCCTTAAAAATTGAGAACTGATGTCGCTTATTTCTTTTCCGGTTCCGGCAAGTCTTACCCACGGTTCGCTGCCACCGCCTCGGGAAATCGCGGCGGAATAAATGTTGGAAACGTTATCGCCAGGGGCCGTGTTTTTCACCACTGACATGCTATCCATTGTAAATGCCGGATCGCCAAATAAAATAATGGATGTGCTTTTTGTTTTGGATTGCTCATTCACTGATGCAAGCTGGCGGATAGTAGTATACCGGTCGAGCTCATACTCATCGATCAGTAAACGGTTATCGCCAGCAGGTAAGGCATGAAAAGCAATACGGTTCAGTAATCCCGCAGGAGAATAATTTATTTTTTTGATTCCTTTTAGATACGGCAGCAATGGCTTCCAAACCAGCGAAAAAAGACTATCGCCGGAAACAGGCGAGGCACTATCCTCGTCCGTGACTTCACTTCTGTAGATCGATTTGATCCCGGATGAACCGATTGCTGATGAAAAATATTTTGCTAACTGATCTTCGCGACAAAGCGGAACGAATACAGGCGCGGCGTCTTTCTTGTTCAACACATACGCTGCATACAATACGGTATCTGTCAGTTGTGTCGTCAACAACTTAAAGTTTACGAACTCTATTGCAACTTCATCATCTCGCAAATTCCTTTGGATATCCTCGGTTTTTATTTTAGATGCCTGCTGCTGTTTTCGGAATTCCGAAGAAAGACCATTCAGTTTCTTTTCTATATCGGCGGCTTGTTCTTCTACACTATCGATCCCGGTCATTCGGTTTGTGGAGGGCAACGAATACTGTTTCGCAAGTAATGATTTTAATTCTTGCCACTTGCTGAATAAACTTCTGACTGCGGGATTCGCACTGTTGCGAATCGATGTGACCATGTTTTTCGTGTCTGATAGCGAAACAGACTTAAGAAACAGCAGCTCGTCAAAATTAGATCGCAATAGGTCGGAAGATTTATTTTTTTGACGCAGGAGCAGATTATTTTCCAGGTACATGCCGGCAAAGTCAAAGTCGATCATAGAGGTTTTTTCTTTCTCAGTCAACATTGAGAAGTTATTTCGGCTTTGGAGGAATTGAATGTCTATTGCTTTTTTTAAAGAGGATTCTGCCAAGTCATACTTTTGGTTGTCGAAGTAAACAAGCGCAAGATTTCTGAGAGTTATCGAATATTGTGGATGTTCTTCGCCAAGTACTTTCTTGTTTATTTCATTGGCGGATATCAGCAGAGACTCTGCCTTGTTATGATTGCCTGTACTTTCATACGCCAGCGCCATGTTACTAAGAACATTTGAATAATCGCCGTGATTCTCTCCAACTATTTTTTTCATGACTTCGGCCGCCTCTGTGTACAGCGTGATCGCCTTGTCGAATTCCTGGTTGTCGGCATACAAGCCGGCAAGGTTATTTAGACTTTCTGCATAGGCGGAATGAAGTTTTCCAAAGATTGTTTCGCGCAACTTCAAAGCCTGCAGGTAATATTTTTCAGCCTTATCAAGATCACCCCACTCACTATACAAGCCTCCCAGGTCGTTGAGCGTAGCGGCGTAATTTGGATGATTTGTCCCCAGGACTTCTTCTTCGGTGGCAAGATTTTCCAACAACAAGGGTTCGGCCTTTTGCAACAGGTTTAGTTCTATGTACAAAGTGGCCAGCGCAGAATTACATTGTGCGTAATCAGCGCTCTTTTGACCTTCTATGGTTTTCAAAATATTTCTGCATGCGATCAGCCGTTTTTCAGCTTGCGGATAGTCGCCGGTTTCGCTATCAAGAAAACCAAGCCCGTATAGACTGGTCGCATAATCATAACTTTCTTCGCCCGAATTTTTTTTCCTGATCTTTTCAGCCTCATTCAAAAAAAACCTTGCGCTGTCGTATTCGCCGGCCATCATAAAAGCCTGCCCCATATGGTACATGTTATTGGCAAACTCTTTCGAATTAGTTCCTCCTTCGATATTTTGTTCTATGTCCTTGGAAATTCTAAACAGGGCAATGGCTGAGTCATATTGCGCCAAATAAGAGTAAGCTCGTGCAGTCTCGTGCATGACGGCGGCCACGTTCAAGTGGCGTGGTCCTGTTATTTTTTGAAGCTCGTTCACAACTTGACCGTATAAAGAAGTGGTCATTCTATACTTGCCAGTCTTATTATAGAGTTTTGCAAGACTCACAAAAACAGATGTAAAGTCATCATGGAATTCTTCAAGGTTATTTTTCCAGATTCGCATCGCCTGCAAGAATTCAGATTCTGCTTTTTCATAATGATTCATTTCCTGGTGAAGAGCGCCAAGATCAAACAGGGTAGAGGCATAGTCGGGATGATTTTCTCCCGTTGACCTCTTGCGAATAGCTAAAAGTTCCGCAAGCGATGCTTCCGCCTTGTTATAATCACGCTCTTCAAAATATAACCTTCCCAGGTTGTTCAGGCTTTCAACATAGTTTGCGCTGGTGTCACCGCCCATTTTTCTGGACGTCTCCATGATTGAGATGAGGAGTGACTTGGCTTTTTTGTATTCTTTAGTCGTCTCATATAAGTCTGCAAGGTTCTGCTGTTCCGAAAGAAAATCGACCGACGACTCCCCCGTGTATTTCTTTGTTATGTCACATAGCTCCAGGTAAATAGCTTCGGCCTTACTATATTTTGCCATGTCCTCGTATAGTTCGGCAAGATTTTCAAGGCACCTGATGAAATCAGGATCATTTTCCTTAAGAATTTTTCTTACGATTTGAGTACTTTCAAGAGCGAACGATTCAGCCATTTCAAGCTGTTCGAGGTTCTTGTAGATCACAGCCAGGTTGTTCAAAGTTGCCGAGTAAGCCAAACTCATCTTTCCTGATTCTCTCTCCGCGAGGGATATCGCCTTTTTCGCCAATGATAAAGCAGAATCGTAGCGTTGCTCTTGAGTAAGTTTCAGTACCAGCGTGTTCATTTCTTCCCACGATTGGCAAAAACTTTTTTGGGGAATAAATAATACTAATAATACGGAAACAAAAAAAAGGCGCATAACCATGCATTGACCTCTGAAATTTAACTATCTTTTATTGAAGAATGATACCCGCTGCGAGGTATTATAAGTTGATGAGAGATCCTGGACAGATAAATTCATTTTATAGAAATCTCATGAGACCTTTAGTGGCTGTATTCCTGATGATGGAAACCTGTATAGCGCTTTCCCAAGAAAAGAAGGATAGTCTTTATTCCGGCAACCCGGTTTTTGCCGGATGGTATGCAGATCCCGAAGCCAGAGTCTTTGGCAAGCAATATTGGATCTACCCGACATACTCGGCGCCTTATGAGAAACAGGTTTTCTTCGATGCATTTTCATCGCCTGATTTGGTGAATTGGACAAAACATCCACACATTCTTGACACGTCAGCGATCAAATGGGCGAAACGAGCCATGTGGGCTCCGTCAGTCATAGAGAACCAAGGCCGCTATTATTTTTTCTTTGGCGCAAATGATATACAAAATGATCAGCAATATGGCGGCATAGGTGTGGCTGTTGCCAACACACCTGCCGGGCCTTTTCATGATTACCTGGGCCATCCATTGATCGCTTCATTTCACAACGGAGCGCAACCAATCGATCAGTTTGCATTTAAGGATCGTGATGGAACGTATTACCTGATTTATGGGGGATGGCAGCATTGCAATATTGTTCGACTGAAAAATGACTTTACTTCTGTTCTTCCATTTGATGATGGAACGGTTTATAAAGAAATAACGCCGGAGGGTTATGTTGAGGGGCCATTCATGTTTGAAAGGAATAAGAAATATTACTTCATGTGGTCCGAGGGTGGTTGGACAGGGCCTGATTACAGCGTTGCCTATGCTATTGGCGACACACCTTTTGGTCCATTCAAACGCGTAGGTAAGATCCTTCAACAGGATCCAAGTATTGCTACGGGTGCTGGTCATCATTCGGTAATCAATGTGCCGGGAACAGATGAATGGTACATAGTTTATCACCGCAGGCCGCTGACGGAAAGTGACCGCAATGCCAGGGTCACGTGCATTGACCATATGTACTTTGATAAGACAGGTTTTATAACACCAGTTATGATTACAAATCGAGGTATAAAAAAGAGGATCATCAAATAAATTTTTTGCTTCGCCTCTTTCAAATTGATTCTTGCAAAGTCAGCGTATTCATCACAGACTCTGACATGAAAAATGAAAGAAGGCTTACTTTTATGGCAGTAACATTTCACAACCCAAACCAACGATATGACAGCAAAAACCACTAACATTATCTATTGGATCTCGACTATTATTTTTGCGGCGCTCATGATCGTCTCCGCCTCCGGCGGTATTCAACCTTCACAGCCAGCTATACAATTGATTCATGATACGCTTGGATACCCGGTGTACTTTATACAATTCATCAGCATTGCAAAGGTGATCGGTGCTGTGATCATATTGATACCACGAATAGGCCGCAGCATAAAAGAATGGGCGTATGCAGGTTTGTTTTTTGATCTTGCCGGCGCTATTTATTCAGGGATTGCATCTTCCGGCAAATTCGATCCACTGATGTTGACACTGCTGATTTGGATCGTACCGGGGGTTGTGTCTTATTATTGTTGGCACAAGAAAATATATAAATAACAGGGGGGCAAAGTAATTGAAGGGCAGTTGACGGAGATGGATTATGTGCTTTCACTTATAATGCCTATCTTTGGGGTCTTGTACGTTATTGCTCTCTCTGTTTTGTTTGTGTTCCAATCAAATCTTGATGGCTTAATGTAAGGCAGGTAAAGTATCACTCCTTAATCGATGATAGCCTTACCAGATTTTCTAATTAAATATTTATAAGTGTCATTTAAAAATTTACAGCTCATTGAGCCCGTGCTCAAAGCTTTGGCCCATGAAGGCTATACCGAGCCTACCCCTATTCAGCAAGACGCCATTCCTGTTGTATTGCAAAAAAGAGACCTGCTGGGTTGCGCTCAAACAGGAACAGGAAAAACAGCCGCATTCGCTATCCCTGTTTTGCAATTGATGCAACAGGACCGACTCCAGCATCCAACAGACAGAATGCAGCCGCGGAAAATTCAGACCCTGGTCCTCACACCGACAAGGGAGCTTGCAATCCAAATCGAGGAAAGCTTTAAGGCTTATGGAAGATATTTGCCTCTTCAACGTCTTGTTGTTTTTGGAGGTGTTTCTCAATATCACCAGGTGGCCGCCTTACGACGTGGCGTGGACATCTTGGTTGCGACACCCGGTCGTTTGCTTGATCTAGTGAACCAGCGCCACATTGCTTTGCAGCATATAAAATATTTTGTTTTGGATGAGGCCGACCGCATGCTTGACATGGGTTTTGTGGATGATGTCAAAAAGATCATCAGCAAATTGCCCGCAAAAAAGCAATCACTTTTTTTCTCAGCAACCATGCCGACGGAAATAAAACAACTCGCTAATATGCTGTTGGTAGACCCGGTGAAAGTCGAAGTGACCCCACCAGCTTCCGTTGTGGATATCATTCAGCAGTCATTGTATTATGTCGAGAAGCAAAATAAAAGTGCTTTGCTTACTCACTTGCTGAATGATGCTGCCGTTAAAACAGCCCTGGTATTCACCAAAACAAAACATGGCGCGGACAGACTTGCAAAACAACTGAGCAGGGCAGGGATCAGGGCAGATTCGATCCATGGAAATAAATCGCAGAATGAGCGACAACGATCACTTTTCAATTTCAAGAACAGCCGCACGAGGGTGCTTGTTGCCACTGACATCGCTGCGCGAGGAATTGATATTGACGAGTTGGGGCATGTCTTCATTCATGACCTTCCTGAATCCCCTGAGACCTATGTGCATCGTATTGGACGGACAGGAAGAGCAGGCGCAAGCGGGATTGCTATTTCATTTTGTGATTATGCTGAAAAGGTCTACCTGGCCGAAATTCAAAAGCTGATCAAAAGGAAAATTGCCGTAGTGAAAGATCATCCCTACGATGTTGCCTTAATGCATCCGCAGGAGTATAAACCGGCACAGAATAATGTTTCGTTCAACAGGCGCAAATCCGGAGGAGGTGGAAGAAAATATGGAAGACCTTTCCGGCAAAGGGCGTGATCTCGCGAAGTGAAAGTTATTGAACGTTGAGCTTTGAACATTGAAAGATTGGCCATTCTTAGGTCACGCTAGGAAATATCAATTTTCAATTCTCAATGATCAATGCTCAAGTTTCCGCAAAACTTGTAGAAAGCTTACCTTTGTCACGCAAATTTGAGTTCTGTAGTTATCGAGACGAATCAAGCTGCAGATCATTTTCCGGTGCACCGCTCATCATTATTCACTTACCTCACAACTGAAATGTATGACCAACGAAGCAATCATTAAACAAATCGAGGGGAAAAATCTTGCTGATAAAATGCTGAACATTCATTTCAAGCAGCGTAATACCGTTACGGGATTGTTTATCAGGACAAGTGATTTTGACGAGCTGAAATCAAAAAACCTCTGGCGCATCGTAACAAAATTGCACGTGGACGAATGGAGAAAAACAAAAGACATAAACCTTTGCCGCATATTTAACGGCACAGAGTTTACAAGGCTGTCCGAGGTGGATTAGATGGCGAGGTGATCCATACATGATGGACATTGAAGACCGCGCGTGGACAATGCTATTTCTTCGCTTCAACCCATTTCCTTCCAGCAAGTGCTTCCGACCGACCATCGCACTCATCAGTGATTAGCGTAAGTATGAGACTATCACTTGTTACATTGATTTTATATATTCCCTTGAGATCAGGACAGCCTTGCTCTTCTGTGCCATAATCTACAAAACTAAGAGTGTCGCCACTTATTTTGGAATGAAAGCGCACCATGACTTGTCCGCCACTGTTGGTTATGAAACTTGAATCTGTATTAATACTCAAAAAAGCGGTGTCATTGATAGGAGCGTTGATATAACTTTTCCATCTCTTGTTGTCAATGGATTGAGCCCGGAGTTGACACATTGCTGATGCAAGGCAAAACAAGACAGTGAACAAAATAATCTTTTGCATAAATTAAATTTTTAGGAATAACTTTTAAAATAAACGCGGATTGGCGTAGATAATTCACAACGGCCAAGCACATCGTGAGGGTATGACGCGGGAAATTCAAAAGCGGTTACATGTCAACCATTGGTCTTAGTTTTTTTTCTTAGATTACTTCTAAAGCGATCATGTCCCCACTGCGCTCCTTGCTCAAGGCAGCTATTATTTTCTTTAGTGAGGAAACAAATGACCAGCCTGAATTGAATTTTTTGAAAATTTATTTCCCTGGACAATCAGCCTTCCGTCATCAGCATTACCGCTCATCAAAAAAAATTATTGCCATTGTTGACATTGCGCGCAGATTTGCGCCAGGCGTCACCAACAATCAAAAAAATAGTAAGATTAACATTGAAAATTTCCGGGTAATGGCCAATGTACATAATTTAGTCCCCTGCGAATTACTTAAATAATAAAGTATATGCCAACTACCACATGTGAAATCTCGGGAAAAGTTTACCAGTTAGA
>VBAU01000491.1:2824-4955 GCA_005883855.1 Bacteroidota bacterium | reverse complement strand
ACGCTCGCTGGGTGCAGGTGTTGGCAATACCTTAAATGTAATTTGAGCAAAGCCTAACCACCATAGTCCTGTCAGCAAAAAAGATAATCTGGCACCAATCGCTTTGTCTGCGTCACCTAACCCAAACCATCCAGGTTTCAGAATGATGATGAAACAGATAATCTGTAACAACACACTACCAATGTATCCTAAGGCAAAGCCCTTAGCACTGATACGGTCCTGGTCTTCCGGGCTTGCAATATCAGGCAGATAAGAATTATAAAAAACAAGGCTTCCCCAAAACCCAAGCGCTGCTACAGCAAATGCAATTATGCCAAACTCAAGCGTATCTCTTGTGAACCAGAATAATGCTATGCACGCTGCCGAGCCAACGTAACAAAATGCCTTCATCCAGCTCTTCTTGTTTCTTTTATAGTCGGCAATTGAACTGAGGATGGGAGAGGTAAAAGAAACCACGATAAATACCATCGCTGCAGGGCCGTGTTAATGAACCTTCTTCCAAAAAAATATACATAAGATTTTTCACCTGCGTTTGCCGCAGCGGTAATACCAACATAG
The DNA here is from genome assembly GCA_005883855.1 of Bacteroidota bacterium. GTDB lineage: Bacteria > Bacteroidota > Bacteroidia > Chitinophagales > Chitinophagaceae > VBAU01. The sequence continues at coordinate 4,397 of VBAU01000491.1, read as the reverse complement.
TAGGCAGGAAAGATGGTGGAGGTAATCACTAAATTATATGCAGAATTGGCCCAATCGTACATGGCCCAACCGTTAATTACTTTCTTGGAAGCCGTTTGCATGCACCAGGTTTTGGTGACTGAAATTAATGTTTCACTATCTCAAAACAAATTCTTTGTGATTTATCTGGGAAGATAGCCAGAGATCATCATGAGCAACAAAATAATTCCCACTATGATCCGGTAGTAGCCAAAGATTCTAAATCCGTGCTTTTGTAGGTAACCGATAAAGAACTTAATCGCCACCAAGGCTACAATAAAAGCAACAAGGTTACCCAAAGCGAGGATTAGCAAATTATGATTGTTCTTCAAAACTTCCGGGTTGGTTTTATAGGTCTTTATTAGTTTGTAGCCTGTTGCGGCAAGCATGGTGGGCACAGCGAGGAAAAAAGAAAACTCTGCCGCCAAACTCCTGGTGAGTTTTTGTTGCATGCCACCTAAAATTGAAGCAGCACTTCGACTTACACCTGGGATCATTGCGATTACCTGCCACAAGCCAATGATAAACGCTTTTGGAAAGGTTATTGCCTCGTCGGTTTGAACAGTTGGCCTTTTGAAGTAGTTATCGAGCAGGAGCAATACGATTCCTCCAAGCAACATGGTGATCACAACGGTAGTTGTGCTTTCGAGCAACGCATCAATTTTGTCCGAGAACAGGTATCCAAAGAACAGCGCGGGGATAACAGCAACGATAAGTTTCGCATAAAATCGCCAGCGGTTAGCTCCATTTGTTCTTGAGCCGAAGAATTTCTTCCAGTACAAAACCACCACCGACAGAATTGCTCCCAGCTGGATGGCCACGGTGAATAAAGTGGTGAAGTCATTTTCCTTGACGCCTAGCAGTTTTTCAGCGATGATCATGTGGCCCGTGGAAGAAATAGGCAGGAATTCCGTGAGGCCTTCTACGATTCCAATAATGATTGACTGAATAATATCCATTTCTATCTGGAGAAGGAATTAGAGTTTAAAGACGGCCGACAAGCAGAGAACATTTGAACTTAAGCTTTCGGTTTTCTGAAAATAGCAAATATTTCAAGTACAAGGCCTGCAAGAATTAGGATAGGGGCGATAGTAATACGCGTTGTGCTATACACTTGATCCGGGTGAAATTGGTTGGGATCATCACTTTTGCCGCCAACCATCAGGATAAGGCCGATGGCCATAACTACTATGCCTCCGAGCATCCACATGTAATTATCCTTTTCAAAAATGGGAAATGTCTTTGTTTCTTTTTGTGCTGAAGAGTACTTTTTGTCGGCCATAAAAACACTTGAGGGCGCAAGATAGGAAAATTGATGATAGATGATAGTTATGGCGTCCACCTATCATCCGATTATTTAATAAAGGTCGTCCAGTTTCATACGCAGATACTTTAGGACGCTGCGATGGGTGTTGAACAGGGTGATGCCAATACCTAAAATGATAAGAACGATCGCAAGCAAAATCATCATGTTCGTGTCGTGCAATTTCTTGAACCCATCGAAAAAGTTTTCTGCGAGCAGCAGTAAAAAGTAAACAATAGCCGTAGCAATGAC
>VBAU01000491.1:0-2809 GCA_005883855.1 Bacteroidota bacterium | reverse complement strand
GCGTTTGTCCAGGGGCTTTGCAATGAACCAGCGTGTGGCTCCAACCATCTGCATTGTTTTTATGAGGAACCGGTTGCTGAACATGGCCAGTCTAATGGTATTGTCGATTAGGATGATCACCATCACGGCAATGAGGACCGCTATGACGGAAAGAACAATTCCAATGGCTCTAAAATTCTTCATCATAGAACCTACCACGGCATTCGGAAACCTGACTTCATCGACATTAGGATTTTGGGCAATGTCCACCTGTATGCCGCTCAGCTGCGCAGAATCCACGAATTCATTTTTCAGAGTGAAATCGATACTCGGGGGTAGAAGGCTATTGTCGATGAACTCAGTAAAATCTTCGCCACCGCTTTGTAACCATTCCTTCTTCGCCGTTTCCTTGTCTGTATATTTTATGCTCCTTGTGTACGGCTTGGAGGCTATATAATTTTGAAGATTGATACGAGCAGTGTCCTTCACGTTTTGTTTCAGGAACACATGCACCTCCACACTTTCCTTTAGATTTTGTATGAGCTTTCGGGAATTAATGGTGATGAGACCTATGATGCCAAACAGGCATAGCACGATAGTGACGCCCAAAATAGCCATGAAGTAAGATGGTTTTCCACGCTTGATAGATGCTTTTCCGGATTGACTCATGATACTGAATTTGAATTTACGGGTTGCGCAAAAATAACAGATTATACCGAGTACACTGGACAATCCGTATTTTTGTCCCTCCCAAAAACGAAGGCATTGATATTATATTGCCGGAGGCTGAGGGCGAATTGAAAGAGCTGTTTCTTTTATAACTTTTTTCACATTCATCCCTGCTTCCGTTTCCCGACGAGTCAAATGATTCCAACGGAGTGGACTTTCAAACCGTCGCCTGCTGATCTTTGATCAGCATCGACTTTAGCGTATCGTCACTTGGTCGCTTATATTCATCCCGATAGCTATGGGGTCAGCAATCAGCAATCTTGCCGAATAGCGATCTGAAAGTACAAGTGTTCCGATCGCTATCGGGAGACACACCGGACGCCGAATAGAGTATGGGACGCTGCTGACATAAAAAAAATAAAACGGAAAAGAACAAAGAAGTTAGAATAAAGAATAATGGAATATAAGTTTCGCAATATCGAAAGCAAATGGCAACAATGGTGGAAGGACAATAATGTTTACAAAGTTGACAATGCCAGCAACAGGCCTAAGTATTATGTCCTGGATATGTTTCCTTATCCGAGCGGAGCTGGATTGCATGTAGGACATCCACTCGGTTATATTGCAAGTGATATTTATGCACGGTTCAAACGATTAAAAGGATTTAATGTGCTGCACCCGATGGGATATGATGCATTCGGTTTACCGGCGGAGCAGTACGCCATGGAGCATGGAATTCATCCTGCGGTTTCGACGGAGGACAATATCAATAATTTTCGCACGCAGTTAGATAATATAGGTTTTTCTTTTGACTGGAGTCGCGAAGTACGAACCAGCGATCCTAAATTTTACAAATGGACACAATGGATATTTCTTCAGTTGTTCAACAGTTTTTACAACAGAAATACGCATAAGGCGGACCCGATTGAGAATTTGATAAAGACTTTTGAGAAAGAAGGGAATGTTAATCACCCGACTCCGGATTCAAAATTTGAGTTGGCAATTTCGAATTTCGATCCCGAAGCTTCGGGACAAAATTCGAGTTTCTCTGGCGAGCAATGGCAATCGTTCGATGAATCTACCCGACAAAGCATCTTAATGGAATACCGCCTGGCTTATTGCGGATATGGCGAAGTGAATTGGTGTGAGGCTTTGGGAACCGTGCTTGCGAATGACGAAGTGGTGAATGGATTGAGTGAGCGTGGTGGTTATCCTGTTGTGAAAAAGAAATTACGTCAATGGTATTTGAGGATAACCGAGTATGCAGATCGTTTGTTGGAAGGGCTTGATAAAGTCGATTTCAGTGAGGCGATGAAGGAGATGCAAACGAATTGGATAGGGAAAAGCTATGGGGCGGAAATTAAATTCAGAATTCAGAATTCAGAATTAGGAATTACGGTTTATACAACTCGCCCCGATACCATCTTTGGCGTAGACTTTATGGTGATCGCCCCGGAGCATGAGCTCGTGGAGCAAATAACTACCGCCGAACTAAAGCACGCGGTTGAAGACTATGTTGCCCATGTCAAGAGCCGTAGTGAAAGAGAAAGAATGGCCGAGAAGAAGATCAGTGGAGTTTTTACCGGCGCGTACTGCATTCATCCGTTTAGCAAAAAAGAAATTCCGATTTGGGTTAGTGAATATGTTTTGATTGGATATGGAACCGGGGCGATCATGGCCGTTCCTTGCGGAGATGAGAGAGATCACAAGTTTGCCAAACACTTCGGGTTAGAGATCACAAACATTATCGGTTCATATTACAATGGCGAGGACGCTAACCCTACTAAGGACGCGATCCTGGAGAATTCGGATTTTTTAAATGGCATGGTGATGAAAGATGCCATTGAAGTTGTCAACGAAAAAATAGAGGAGCAGGGCCTGGGTGAGCGAAAGGTAAATTATAAAATGCGTGACGCGGCGTTTAGCCGGCAGCGTTATTGGGGTGAGCCGATTCCAATCACCTGGAGAAATCGGATCGCGTACCCTCTTGATGAAAAAGAATTGCCTTTGGAACTGCCACATGTTGAATCATATAAAGCTGGGCCGGAAGGAGAGGGGCCTTTAGCTAACATCCCGGAATGGACTGCGAGAGATCTGGAGACGAATACAATGCCCGGTTACGCAGGAAGCAGCTGGTATTTTTTACGCTACATGGATCCGG
>VBAU01000133.1:10046-13046 GCA_005883855.1 Bacteroidota bacterium | reverse complement strand
AAATAATTGCAATAAAAATTATTGAGAAAACTGGACGCGCGGATCCGCAAAGATTATTGAGAATGTTCATGCACTTTTCAAAGCAAATTGATAACTGGGCCGTTTGTGACGGACTAGGTATGCAGTTCCTAAGAGGAATTATAAAAACGCATCGCACGGAAATTTTTGATATCGCCAAAAAACTAAACCAATCTGGTGATCCGTGGCAAAGAAGATTGTCGCTGGTGATGGTAGAATGGTATACAAGGGATGGTGAAGCGCATCAAGAAATAAAGCCTCTCTTGAAACATCTTGAAAATGACCAGGAGTACTATGTAAAAAAAGCAGTTTCATGGATCAAGCGAAACTTCAAAAAGGGGAAGTAATTTCTCCCGGCAGCGGCAAAAAAACTAAGTCCCGCCTGGCCTGGCGGGACTTTTCGATTCACAAACGCTGTCCTACTGCTTAGGGTAACAAAATAATTCGTTGGCTATTTCCATTGTTCCACGTAAGCAAGGCCTTATTATCACAGTCACCATTGTGCGGGAAACCATAATCCAGTTTTAGTACGCGATCATTGATTTGAATTTTCAATGTCCCATCACTTATCCACGGACAAGCGAGTTTTTTGATCAATGGATCGATAGTTTCCAGTTTTATAACGACTCCGCTATTGAATTCAATTTTTGCCCAACCAGTGATTTTAAAAACATCATCTCTCACAATCCGCGTATCCATTCCAGCAATTTGTTGTTTGTATTTGAAACTCTCGTAGCTATATCCCCGGCCGCTCGGGAAAGTAACCTTACCACCTACCACCTGTACGGTGAATTTAACGGCACCGTTTTCGCTGAGGTTGCTGATGATCTTGGTGCCTTCAAGATGTATATGGTTTACGTAAAAATCGACGAAGGTAATTGTGAGCACGGAACCTGGCTTACGAATGGGGCCGGTGAGGTGTAGCACGATTTTCCCGCCGCGAAGTTTTCCGTCGAGACCCACACAACTGTCACCAAAATCTATCGTGATTGTTTTTGGATAGGTTGTGTCGTTTGGAGTGACAGTGATCGTGGCACAAAGCCCAATCGCAGCACGCAGTTCTGCGAAGTCGGGGTGATATTCGCGATTTAATCGGCCGACCGAAGCGGTATTATCTTCATCAGCAGCGGTCATACTTAGATCCGCCACATCATCAAAGCTTCCATCTGCTTGTGCACTTTCTTCTGAGTAAGCAGCGGCCTGTTCTTCTGAAACTGTGTTTGGATTACTAAGACTTGTTTCCTTTTTACATGAAAACAAAAATGTTGTGTTAAGTAGTACGAACGCAGCGACGATGATTCGGTTAATTGAAATAATTTTCATGGCTATACTTTTTAGGGTTGTGGAATTTTATTCACGTACTTTAAGAACAGGTTGCATCAAAAAAGTTTAAATGCCGGTTAAAAAAATTACTTTTCATTTTAAATGAGAGAGATCTTCTGTTATATACGCGAGTACTTTCGTTATGTAAATAAAAAGGTGCTCATGCTATGCACCCTTCAAACAGCAATACTTATTTTTCTCAATTATCACAATGCGCTGGAGGTACAACTTACTACCAATCAAACCCTTGCCTGGCCGCAGTTTACCGGTCATTTTATTCTTTTCACAACGGCATTTGTGTTCCCTTATGTTTTTACCTGGGTGATCGAAAAAAAAACTTTTTTCGACAATAAACTTTTTATCATTCTAACGGTCGTGGCCACGGCAATCTTCTCCTTAAAGATGGCTTTGCATACGGAGTTTCCGTTTTCAAATGATCCATATTGGAATGAGTATTGGAACCAGGTCTATTACTGGCCTGCACGATTGCTAATTGTTATTTCCATTCTATTTTTAGTTTGGCGACTCGCAGACTACCATCAACCTTTTTACGGGCACGCTGCAAAAAATTTTAAGTGGAAACCATATTTGCTAATGCTGTTGTGCATGATCCCATTGATTGCTGCGGCTTCAACGCAACCGGATTTTCTTGCGATGTATCCAAAATTGAAATCAGTTTTGCATCACGAGGAACATATCAGCTTGTCGTGGTTTCACAAATTATTGTTCGAGCTTTCTTATGGCAGTGATTTTTTCGGAATAGAAATTTTCTTTCGTGGCTTCCTCGTTCTTGCATTTATAAAATGGGCGGGGATGGACGCCATTCTTCCAATGGCTTGCTTTTATTGCACCATTCATTTTGGAAAACCGCTGGGCGAATGTATTAGTTCTTATTTCGGAGGGTTGCTATTGGGAATAGTGGTGTACAACACGAGGTCCATTTATGGAGGACTGATCGTTCATCTTGGCATTGCCTGGCTGATGGAGATAGGAGGCTATATAGGAAATGCGATGGGATAGAACTTAAAAGGTGAAATGTGAAAGACCTACTTTGTGTCACGGACCATTTGACTCTCCACCATCACATTTGACGTTTCACTTTTCCCGAAAAAAAACGCTACAAGCCTGTAAGCCGGATTCTGTCCCCTCGAATAAACGCAGGGTGCTATCATTTATCTGTCCCGACAATTACTCATCGGGATCCATCTGCCTACCCTTCCCGAAAACATCAGCCGATGGTAGTAAACGAGCAGCTTACCTCATTCAACTGCCAATAAAAATTCAGCTGTTGAATGATTCGGGATATACGTGGCATTTCAGCATGCAAGGTTTACCCACAAATGATGTTACCATCAAATGTCGTGAGCTCTTACCTCACGTTTTCACCCTTTCAACCCACCCCTTTATCCCCTCCTGGGAAGAAATACAGGGGTAGGTCGAGGTTATTTTCTGTGGCACTCTCTGTTCCCGAGCGAGTCGGGACCCCTGCTATTCACAGGGTGCATTGCTCTGCGCTGTCCGGACTTTCCTTCCCCGACAAGTTTGTCGGAAACGATAGCACGGCTTGTAGCAAAAATTTATGTAAAGAGCGAACTGCAAAAGTAATCACGGATTATGGGATTGAAAGGATGATGCTGCTAAATATTTTTCTCACTTTCT
>VBAU01000133.1:0-10034 GCA_005883855.1 Bacteroidota bacterium | reverse complement strand
CATGAACAAGCCCGCCCCGCTGACGCCGGTCGGACGGGGAACATAGAACGCTGAAGTAAGAATGAAGTTCGTTGTTAATACTTCCTTGTTCCTTGTTCAATGTTCGCCAGTGGTAACGAAAAAGAAAACACGGAGCCTTCGTGCAATTTGCTCTTCACACTTATTTCGCCACCATGTTCCTGGATGATCTTTGAAGCAATGTACAACCCAACGCCGAGGCCTGGTGTGGAAGATTCATGGCCGTCTACCCTGTAAAAACGTTCGAATATCTTTCGTTGATCCAATTCAGACATACCAATACCGAAGTCCGTCACAGAAACAATAGCGCAATTGAGATCGCTTTTGGCTCCCACAATGATCTCTTTGTTTTCAGGCGAATACTTCACGGCGTTATTGATCAGGTTCATCAAAACCTGTTCCAGGCGTTCTGCGTTTCCGTATACTTTAATGCCCGGCATCTGGTACATGCAGTTGCTGTTTTCAATACACATATTCACCAGGTCAGTCAAGTTTAAGATATCCTTATCAAATTTCAACTTGCCCGCCTCAATTTTGCTTGCATCCAACAGCTCGTCTATTAAATGTTGTAGTTTATTTATGGAAGCTACCGCTTTGGAAATATAGCTCGTTGCATCCTCGGGGAGGTTTTCCACGTATTCGAGTAACTGGATATATCCTTTCAAACTGGTCAATGGAGTTTTCAACTCGTGACTGGCAACGCCAATGAACTCGTCTTTCTTTTCAAGCTCTCTTTTTTGATCGTCGATATCAATACTGGTGCCGATCCACGATGTGATTTTACCCTCATCATCTCTAAAAGGTATTGCCTGCGCATAGTGCCATCGGAAAGCTGCATCGGAGGATCTTTTGAACCGTTTTGCAGATCATCAGGGTGAACCAACTCGGCTTGCTTCGATCTTGATTCCTCAAGGGCAAACCCCGTATACTCAACCCATCGGCGATTAACGTAGTCCAGTTTTCCATCTTGATCGGTTGTCCAAATAATGACCGGCACATTATCCGCCAAAAACCTGAAATATTCTCTGCTCAAAAACAGATCCTTCGTCCGCGCACGCACTCTTTGTTCCAATTCCTCATTCAATTTATCAGCCCGTTGACGCGCTGTCTGCAATTCTTTATTTTTTGTTTGCAGCTGTTTTTCGTTTTCCTTTTGGAGAGTCAGATCAGTCAAAATAATACTCAATGCAATACCTTCATCTAACTCAAGCGAAGTCACAGACAACAAAAAAGGAATTAACTCATTGTTCCTATTTCTTAAGAAAATCTCTCCCTTCGTATCCGACTGCCACCCCTGTTCGGCAATTCTTTTGTACTCGGCCAGGCTTTCTTTTGGAATGAAGTCAGTCATGCAAGCACCAATGACTGTTGCAAGTGGCAAGTTGACCATCGATGCAAACTGAGAGTTGCAGTATAGGATAATTCCCGCGCTGTTGAGCGTTAGTGCTCCCTCTTTCATTTTCTCAATAAAAACGCGATAGGTATGGTCTGCGGTTTTCAGTGAGTATAAACAGGGGCCGTTCTCGCCCTGCACAACCACCGCATCCACTTGTCCTGCGCGGATCGCATTGATAGTGTCATTCGCTTCGCCGAGCTGGGCGCGTAGCTCTTCATAAGTTTTAGTCCCTTTCATGCAACACCTTTGACAGTTCCAGGCTCCTAACCACTTTATCGCGATCCGACATATCGCCGATCAGTCTCCTTTCCGGCAGCGGCATTTTGCGCACCAGTAAGGGCAAGGCAACAATGTCGATCTTGCTCACGAGTTGCGGTTGCTGATACACATCGATAATGTTTAATTCATACTGGCTTCCCAGGTATCGTTCAAAAATATTTTTGAGATTGGTAATCGCCCGTGAAGAATTGGGAGATGCTCCCGTGACATAAAGGCTGAAAATGTTAGACGGTTTCCTACCATGCGCATTATTTCTTAACTGGTCCTTCATGACTCCTTCTTTACCGGGCGAATATTAAGTCCAACCAATACTTTTGCTTCATTAGACAAATCACCAATTATTTTACGTATTGGTTCTGGCACTTTTCGTACCAAAGTGGGAATAGCAAATATCTGGTCACCTTCGGCCAATTGTGGTTGTACCAAAAGGTCAATCACTTCAATTTTGTATTGGCCTTTTAGATGTGTCTCGCAATATTTTTCCAGGTTTCGGAGGGCCAATACCGACTTTGGGGTTTTCCCCGCCACGTATAGTCGTAATTCCCATGTTTGTTGCTTTTTTGCCATGGCTTACTTGCCTCTCCTTTGTCTTGCCTTGTGGGGAATTCCGTCCTCCTGCCTCCGGCGGGCAATGTCTTCTCGGAGTTCCTGGTTCTTTAGCTCCTTGCCCGTTAATTTTTGTAGCTTTCGTTCTTTTCGTGCAGAGCCGACCAGGATTCCCGAAGGGCCAAGATAAATTTCAGCGAGTTCGAGCCCGGTGTCACTAATGATCAGTTCCCTAACCTGGTTAGAGTGCTTTATCCCTCTAGACTTCCTCACGTATAGGAACTTGTTTCGCTCGCCATTCGCTTCGATTTCCTTTATAGAGATCCACGTATCGACAAGTGACGACACGCCCTCATTTACTCGCTCCTCGAGTACATCTGTTAGCGACGTCATGATCACAGTTATCCCCTGGCCTTGCAAGAAATCTATTAGTCGGAGCAGCATTGAATTGACTTCATTAATAAGTCCTACCGAGATGAGATTGCTGATCGGATCAAGAACCACCATTGTCGGTTTGAATTGTCTTACTACTTTATAGATGGTGGAAAGATGCAACTCCAGGCCGTACAAAGCTGGCCGTGCAGAGTGAAACTCCAAAAGTCCTTTCTTGACTGGTGTTTCAAGATCAAGGCTTATGGACTTCATATTACGGATGATTTGTGCGGGTGGCTCCTCAAACGCGAAAAATAAGCATCGCTCTTTTTGCGTGCATGCTTCCTGAATTAAACAAGCAGCTATACTGGTCTTACCGGTGCCGGCCATCCCCGAAATAAGTACGCTGCTGCCGCGATAAAATCCCCGGCCGCTAAACATTTCGTCCAATGAAGCAATACCTGTGCTGATCCTTTCTAAAGAAACTGAGCGATCCAGTTTCAATGATGTAACCGGTAACACCGTAATGCCTTCTTCATCGATCAGAAAAGGATATTCATCCGTGCCATGTAAAGATCCGCGGTATTTTACGATGCGCAATCGACGTGTCGAGATTTGGTTCACTACGCGGTGATCCAATAAGATCACACAATCGGAAACGTATTCCTCAAGTCCGTGTCGTGTTAGCTTACCTTCACCTTGCTCACCGGTAATAACAGCTGTCACTCCTTTTTCTTTTAACCACATAAAAAGCCTTCGCAACTCGGCGCGAAGAATACCCTCATTGCTCAAACCTGAAAACAGGTTTTCTATGGTGTCGAGTACAACTCTCTTTGCCTTGATGCTGTCAATGGCATGCCCCAGCCTGATGAACAAACCATCCAGATCGTATTCGCCAGTTTCCTCGATTTCTTTTCGTTGGATACGAACGTAATCAACTTTGAGTTTTTTATTCTTCTGCAGTTTTTGCAAGTCAAACCCCAACGAAGCGACATTGGCTATAAGGTCTTCGGCTTTTTCTTCAAATGTGATGAAGACTCCAGGTTCATTGAACTCAGTCGCTCCTTTGACAATAAATTCGATTGAAACGAGCGTTTTCCCGCATCCGGGTCCGCCGCAAATGAGTGTGGGTCTTCCTCGGGGAATTCCTCCCAGGGTTATTTCATCCAGTCCTGTAATTCCAGTCCTTACTTTGGGCAGGGAATGCAGCATACCAAGCGTTCATTGATAGTTGAGGGTCCAATATAATCCGTAACAAGTTAGTATTAAAAAAGAAAATCTGTTCTGAGCGTCAAAAAATCTTCAGTATTCAAAAAATATTTCCGTAGCCCCATAGCCAAAAGCCGGATGATACTGATTCACGAAGGTCTTTACTTCTCTGCGGTGCTTTAGTTGCTCGTGGATCTCTTCGCGCAGCCTACCGGTACCTACGCCATGCACAACGATCAATGATGGCTGCATGTGAGCAACGGCAAGATCATAATATTTTTCAAAGGTCTTTAGCTGCAGGGAAACGATCTCATGATTGCTGAGTCCGTTCCAGTCGTCGGTAATTTTTTCAATGTGAAGGTCCACGACGGAACGAGGAGGCTCTAAGTTTTTTGCATCATAGACCTTATGTCCTTTTGCTGCGAGATTGCCGAGCTCAACTTTGTCCTCGACCAATTTGTCGGGATATTTTTCGAACAACCGATGGGAAAAAGTAGCCTCACCCTTGAGTCTTATTTGCTCGATGCGTGCAAAGAGTTGTTTGGGCTTTAGTCTTAGTGATGCTTCGTAATGATCTGCTTTGTTCTTGTGAGGGTTCATCAACGAGAACTCAAATTCAAATGTAGGACTGTCATTTAGATTTTCGAACGGAATATCATGCAAATAAAAATCCTGGAAAGAATGAACTTCATTCTTTAATTCAAAATCCGAGTCACCAAAATAGATCAACTTGTATACAAACTTATAGGCCGTATCAGTCCTGTTCACCAAATGTATTTTTAATTCCTCTACCACCTCATCCCCAAATTCATCGGTGTCCATTACGGGCAAAAAAGTGAGCCAAACGCCGTCACTGATTTTTGCGACTGACTCTTTTTCTTTTTTTATATCATCGATATATTTTTTTTCCTTTTTTGCAGGGAATAATTTTTTCTCGGAGAATTTCTTGAAATAAGGGAAATCAAGTTGATCAATGTACGCAGGAAACTTTACTCCTCTTACATCAACCATCACCATTTTGTTGTTGATGATGTCTATGACTTCGCCTTCCTCGTTGGAATGCAGAATTAAAACCTTATCACCAATTTGAAATTTCATGTCCCATCCCCGCCGGCTGGCTGTAGTTTTTGATTGGAATCGATGAACGAAGTTACATCAGTACAAGTGAGTGACACAAGGGACGCTGATAAGAATTTCTAATGTTGGTTACAAAATTATCCACCCACCAGCGAAAAGCGCAATGACCTTGGCTGGCATCTAAACAAGTTCGCCTTTAGATGGGCTTGTTTTCGCCAACCGGCTATTCCACCTTCCATAGCTAAAATAAATGACGAGACCAATAACAAGCCAGATGAGAAACCGATACCAGTTTGTGTGGCTCTCCTGCGCCATGAGATAGAAACAGCTTAAGAGACCCAACACAGGAATGAGTGAAAAATTTTTCATGAAAGTGTAGACAGAGACAATGATCGCAACGACAAAAAATACGAGCATTGGCAATCCTTCCTTTTTGAAAAGTCCCTGGTAATAACCGGGCACTTTCAGATAGACAACAATCAAAGCGGCCAGGAGTACAACTGGCACAATATATTTTCCGTTGAAATAAGGCACCTTGAATTTGCTCTCTGGCCGATTCGGTTGGCTTTCCAGCATGAGTACGCCACCACACACCAGCACAAAGGCAAACAAAGTTCCGATGCTGGTTAGCGCAATCACCACGTCGAGATTCAGAAACAGAGCCGGAACACCCACGACTACACCGGTAAGGATGGTGGAGAAAGAAGGTGTTTTGAATTTGGGATGAATGCGTGCAAAAATCGGCGGCAATAGGCCATCGCGACTCATGCTCATCCAAATCCTTGGCTGGCCTAATTGATAAACCAAAAGGACAGAAGCGATAACAATAATGGCACTTACAGAAATGATTCCGGACAAAGCATTGCTGACTCTTGAGTGCTGATCCTGGAAGACAAATGCAAGCGGATCCGCGACGTTTAGTTTGGTATAATTAGTCATGCCGGTAAGAACAAGCACCAAAACAATATAGAGGCCCGTGCAAATAAAAAGAGTATAAAACATTGCTTTGGGCAAATCACGCTGTGGGTCCCGACATTCCTCTGCCGTCGTTGAGATCGCGTCAAAACCTATGTAAGCAAAAAATACAGCCGACACGCCACTCATTACACCGCTAAATCCGTTCGGCATAAACGGGCTCCAGTTGCCCGGACTCACATAAAATGCACCTGCAATGATCACCAACAAAATGATCACAAGCTTTATTAACACCATTACATTATTTGCCGTGCGTGACTCCCTGATGCCCACATACACGATGTAGGTGATGACAATCACGATGAAGAAAGCGGGTATGTCCATGATAATTTTAAAACTTCCGAGCATAGGCGCGTGTTGCCAAGCATTGTACATCGTTTGTAAACCCTGGTCCAATGATGTAAATGCGGTGCCATGAGACAGTTGTTCTGCTGCCTGTGTAAATCCATGATGAGCCGTTGAATAGTCTATGGTCATCCATTCAGGTACATGAAGATGGAAGCCCGCCAACACTCGCACAAAATACTGGCTCCAAGAAATGGCCACTGCAATGTTGCCGATCGCATATTCCATGAGCAGGTCCCAACCGATGATCCACGCGAAAATTTCCCCGAAGGAAACATATGAGTAAGTATAAGCGCTTCCTGATACTGGGATAGTCGACGCAAATTCAGCATAACAATAGGCGGCGAAACCACATGCGATTGCAGTAAACCCAAATAAAAGAATAACGGCTGGGCCACCATGAAAACTAGCAGAACCAATGGCGGTAAAAACGCCCGTACCGATGACCGCTGCGATACCGAGGAACGTAAGATCCCGAACGCCGAGAACTCTTTTAAGACCGGTATGATGTCCTTCGCTATCACTTAACCCCTGCTGCGCGTCCCTTAAAATGATTTGAATATTTTTTTTGCGGAAGAGATGATTTGCCATTAGCCGTTGGTTTGGCATTCAAAATAGGTAAAAAAGTGATTGATGTGTTTATTACTGATCATATTTGTCCTGAATGAATGACAAAAATCAGTCGAGCAACAAGCGAGGATCATCTTAATGCGACATGGCAATTCACACCTTTGCGTTCACAAAAAACTATTGAAATGAAAGCTTTAATGCAAATGCCACAGGCTTCCTCCTACAAAGTATCGATCCATCCTAACATATTCAGGGAATTTATTGATTGGTGTAAGTCCCAGAAAAAAAATCGATTCGGATGGCTTGCAATTTCCCTGGCAACTCATGGCTGTATCATTACGCCCCTGGTTGTGTTTGCCGTCTGCGTGAGTGGGAATGATTTCACTTTGTGGATGGCGGCTATGGCAGTGATGGGAGCAACCCTGGTCGTTAACCTCGCAGCACAGCCTACAAGAATTACCATACCAATATTTTTCTTAAGTATTGTTGTCGACATTGCGATTATCATAACGTGTATCGTGCAATCGGTGGCTTACTAAATCCTTAACATATTTAATGCTCCCGTTGAATCAGAAAATGAGCCAGCTCTTTAAGCGGCTCTTTTCTTATTGACAACACGGCAACGTCCTCAAGGTGGATGAGGGCCTCGTCCAGGTATTTATTTTTTAGTTGCAAAGCCCATTCGTTCACTTTGCAATCATGAAAGAGCTGCAAGACTTTCTCAGTTTTGTCTTTCCCATTGCCGTCCATTAATTTTTTCAATTCTTTCTTTTGCGAAGCATTAGCCGTGGCTAGCGCCTGGATGAGCAGAAAAGTTTTTTTATTCGCTTTTATGTCGCCGCCGGTTTGCTTGCCGAATTTCTTTGGATCACCGAAAGCATCGAGGTAATCGTCCTGTATCTGGAATGCGATGCCCAGCTTTTTTCCAAACTCGTACAACAAATTTTGGTTTCTTTGCGAGGCCCCGCCACATATGGAACCAAGTTTTAGGCTGGCGGCTAACAAAACAGAGGTTTTCAACTCGATCATGTGCAAGTAATCATCCAACCCGACATCCCCCGCCTTTTCAAAATCCATGTCCAGTTGCTGGCCCTCGCATACCTCTTTTGCTGTTTTGTTAAACAGGCTTATAACAGAATGCATGTAAGAACTCTCAATCTTATTTAAATAATCATAGGCAGCAACAAGCATTACATCTCCCGCGAGAAGCGCGGTGTTTTCGCCAAATTTTGCATGCACGGTTTCACTGCCGCGACGCAACGGCGCTTTATCCATAATGTCATCATGAATGAGCGTGAAATTGTGAAATAGTTCTATGGCTGTAGATACGTGCCAGGCATCTGGGTTGATGTCATCGAACAACTCATTTCCCATCAGGCACAACACGGGCCGAATTCTTTTTCCGCCCAATTGCAGAAAATATTCATTCGGTTCATAGAGCGACCTTGGCTCAGGAGGAAAATGTGTTTTTTCAAAGTGGAGAGCAAATTTTTGAGACAACAGTTCGAATGATTGCATGAAATAAAGTTAATCCGAAAAGATAAAAACCAAAGGATAATAGTTCATCTCAGCCGGTATGCGTATTATGCACTACCTACCCATCTATCATCTACCATCTTTTTGCTTTCCCTTCTTTCCATCTTTCAATCCGCTGGCCACCACCCACTCATAATCCAGTTGACGTTTTGTGAGATTGGCGGCGACAACTTTTATCCAAACTTTATCTCCCATTCTGAATTTTCTTCCGGATCGTTGCCCCACCAGGCAGTAATCAGTTTCAATCAAGCGAAAATCGTCAAAGTCCAGCAAACTATTCAAACTAACAAGACCTTCACATTTATGTTCGACAGTTTCCACCCAAAATCCAAAGGAGGCCACGCCGCCGATCACGCCTTCAAACTCTTCACCTAAGAAATTCTGCATGTACTCCACTTGCTTATATTTATTTGCAGAACGCTCTGCTTCCATCGCGGCCCTTTCTCTTTCACTGCAGTGCTTGCATTTCTCTTCCATTTTCTTATCAACCCGAAGATCTTTTTCAATCACCTGGTGAAGTACGCGGTGGACCAATACATCCGGATATCGGCGAATAGGCGAAGTAAAATGGCAATAGTTTTTAAACCCCAGGCCGTAGTGGCCGATATTTTCCGTCGCGTATTTTGCCTTTGCCATCGTTCGAATTCCCAATTGTTCCAGCACATGCTGCTCAGGCTTCCCATGGACATCGATCAACATTTGGTTGAATGACGACGCAATCGCATCCGGCGAAGAGGTGTCGAACTTGTGTCCGAATTTTCTTGCAAAGGCAACAAAGGGAATTAATTTTTCCTCATCGGGATTATCGTGGACGCGATACGGAAACGGAATCGGCTTGCTCTTCACCTGTATTTTTGAAAGATCACTTGCCACTGTCCTGTTCGCGAGCAACATGAATTCCTCGATCAATTGATGAGCCTCTTTACTTTCTTTAATAATGATACCGATCGGTTTCTTGTTTTCATCCAGTTTGAAGCGAACTTCTTGCGAAGAGAAATTGATCGCACCATTCTTAAATCTCTGTTTTCGGAAACGCTGAGCAAGATGATTAAGAATTAAAATCTCTTCTGCATAGAGTCCTTCTTTTGTCTCGATGATCTCTTGTACCTCCTCGTATGTAAACCGGTGATCGGAGTGAATCACGGTTTTGCCCAGCCAATGTTGTTTTACCTGGCCCTTCGGAGAGATTTGGAAAATGGCCGAAAATGTAAGACTGTCTTCATGTGGCCGCAATGAGCATAACGCATTAGAGATGTGTTCCGGCAGCATAGGGTTCACCCTGTCGGGTAGATATGCTGACGTCGCTTTTTCGTAAGCGGCCTTATCAAGCGCTGTGCCCTCCTGCACATAGTGAGCAACATCTGCAATGTGGACACCTATCTCGTAGATTCCGTTTTTCAACACACGAAACGAAAGAGCGTCATCAAAATCCCTGGCATCGATAGGATCGATGGTGAAAGTGAGAATGTCGCGAACATCTTTTCTCCTCCGAATTTCTTCCAGCGAGATTTGATCAGGGATTCTTGCGGCCTCCTCAAGGGCTTCATCGTCGAAATCAAGTGGAAACCCGTTTTCAAGCAAAATTTCCTTCATCGCCAGGTCGTTGCTATCCTCTTCATCCATGATGCTCACCACTTCTCCAACCGGCCGCTTGCCATCTTTTTCCCATTCCAACAGCCGTACCACAACCCTGTCATTATCCTTTGCACCA
>VBAU01000132.1 GCA_005883855.1 Bacteroidota bacterium | reverse complement strand
CAGTGATGTGATACCAAAAAGCTTTTTCATATGTATCACTTTTTAAAATCTTTTTTGCTTCAACTTCTAAAAATCTGTTCGAGTTTCTGAAGAATATCTTCTTCTTTGCCTGAGTATACCAATATCCTTCCTTCTTTATCAAGCAATACATAAAAGGGTATGTATTGCGTCATATAGAGTGTGCCGACGCGCGCAGGCATATTTTTCTTCGAGAATTCATCACACACCTGCTGCCACGGCATTTTCTCTGCGTCCATTGCTTTAAACCAATCTTTCCAACGAGAGTCATCAGAAACACTTACAATGTCAAAACCTTTATCATGATATTTTTGATACACTTGCTTCCAATGTGGAATGGCTTTACGACAAGGATGACACCAACTTGCCCAAAAATCAATCATAATATATTGCCCCCGAGTTGATGACAAAGTAAATTTTGAACTGTCCCGTTTCAATAATGTAAAATCAGGTGCTGTTTGCCCAGGCAACAAGGCTTTAATTTTAGCCTGGGAAGAAGCAACTGTATTATAATACGACGACTTTTTTGCATCGCCCGTAAATGCATTTAGGATGCTGTCAATTTTCCCAAGCGGTTTATCAGAAATGAATGTATATACCTGGTCTAACATATATGCACCTGCTGGTGAAGACGGATTTTTGTTTACATAATGTTCAACATAGTTCATTTGGCGAATTTGCAACAGGTTTCTTACTGAATCCATCTCACCCCTTACCTTGTATTTTGCATCAACATCTTTACCTGAAACCGCGTAGAATTTTTTCTCAAGATCAGCAAACACCGGATCAAATTGTTTTAGATCCTTATCGTTTTGAAAATTCATCCAGTCATCCTGACTCTTTGAACCGGTAATTGAAAAATTCTTTATGTTGGCGCCCACAGTTCCTCCATACTTGGTGTAGTCGTAATGCTCGGAGCCTGCCGTATCTGCGTTTATTTTGATTGAACTGTTTTCAACGAAGATGGGCAGCGACCAATGTCCGGGTTCAATTACCAAAGTAAGCATCTGCGCATATTCTAGTTTCCCTTTTAGTGCGAATGAATCGTTATCAAACTTCACACTATCTATTGTTTTGGAGGTTCTGTCCTCTTCATTATTTCCTACCAATTTTACCGTGCCCGAATGGAGCCCGTTAACTCTTCCACCTATTGAGTAGCCATCCGAAGGCTGAATATGAGTGTTTGAATTGTTACAAGAAATAGTAAGCAGTAATACACTGCAAACAAATCCAAGATTTATCCTTTCCATTTTAACGGCTGATTTATTTTAAGAATCATTATTAGAAAATCCTCTATTGATCGTAACCAGGATTTTGGTCACCAACAGCGTTATTTTTTATGAATTCGTTGTGAGGGATTGGAAAAATGAACTGGTTCTTACTAGTAATTGATGGCCTTATTGCTTTTACTGTATCGAAAGGGAGGCGTAGGAGCGCAAACCAATCCTGCCCGTCTTCGCAGAGCATATTTCTAACGGTTTCTTTATAAATTTCAAGCAACAATTGGTCATTAGTGGCAGCATTGTCGACTGCAGAAAAATCAGCAACACCTGCATGTGTCATTACCGTTTTCAATAAAACCTTTGCATTTGAAATGCTTCCTCCGGAACGAACGATAGCTTCTGATTGCAACAAATACATTTCTGTAAGACGAAAAGCATAGGAAACCTCGATCTGGGGACCCTGATATTTTGTTATACCCAGCGAACCGGAAACGTCGCCAAGCACCCAGTTTTTACGAGGGTCAGTGTCCAGCAAGACAGTTAAGGCATCAGTAGGAATATAACCGGGCCCATAATAGAAATAGGTATCACTTTTAAAAACCTGGTTGGGTAGCGGTTGTATGCCTAAAATTATTTCCTTACTATTTAATGCCTTATTAGAAAAAATATCTTGCAGGTTTGTCTCTAATTGATAGGGACTATTTTGAATGATGTCCTGGGTAAGCGTAATTACCTGTGCATAATCACCTGTTGCTCCCCTGTTGATGAGTATACGCGCTTTTAAAGCCTTCGCAGCCCATGTAGTTGCATACCAGTTTTTATTGGAAGCAGGGGCATTAACAATAGCATCATCAACATCGGCTAAAATAAAATCATAGCTTTCTTTTACGGTGGTTCGCGACTGATTAATATTTTCGGATGTTACAAAGTCTTTACGCAACAAGGCTCCATACTTGCTATTTACATCATAATACTGTCCATAAAAGCTGAGCAATTTATAATGTCCATAGGCTCTCAGAAACCGGGCTTCAGCAAGGATTTCTTTCTTCCGGGCAGCAGAAATTTTCGAATCCGGCAATGCCGCCACTCCTTTCAACACTCCGTTAGCAGCATTTACCAAAAGATAGTTCTGTGTCCAAATACCTAGTGCTTCAAAGCTCTGAGAAGTAAGATTGTTGTCTGTTAAATCGCCGCCTCCGTAAGGATAATCAAGATAACCCGCGGCCCACGTTGGAATAATCTCGTGATCGAAACTCCATTGTGTACTTTGCGTACCGCGATCATCACCGCCTTGCGCAAAGCGGTAGTAGGCGCCATTCAATGCTACTTCAGCGCTTTTTTGATCAACAATGACATTCCCCTCCACTTTCGCCTGGTTGGGCAAGGCATTCAAATCTTTTTTGCATGAGAACTGCGCAGAGGCCCCGATGATTACAAGAGTATATATAAGTAACTGTCTCATTTTTTTCTTTTTAAATTTTAGAATCCAAATCGAATTCCTCCAACAAAACCTCGTGTAGTGGGAAAGCTGCTCACGTCTCGTCCCCCGCCTATGACACTGCCTGGATCATCGCTTACTTCGGGATCCAGACCAGGATAACTAGTTATAGTAAACAGGTTTGTTCCCGAGAAATAAATGGAGGCCGAGTTGAATTTTATCTTATTTGCTACAGATTGAGGAAGGTCATACGACAGCGTTAGAGATTTCAATTTTATATACGAAGCATCATACACATTTTGATTTGTAACAAATGGATTGGTCCTTCCATACAGAAGTCTCGGCCGGCTTGAACCTGGATTTGTAGCACTATAATGATTTAGTATTGATACTCCCCTGTTGGCGAGATTATCAACGTATCCATTACTTACATCATTTTGGTACATCAACTGGTTGCCATAAGAAAATGTAAGCAATGAGATCAGGCTAAAATTTTTGTAGTTCAATGTATTAGTAACACCGCCAAAGAACTTAGGCCATGAGTGACCAATTACATCTTGATGAAAAAAGGCAAATCCTCTGGTTGTATCCAACTCGTATTCGGGATCTCCAATATTTAGATAAGGATAAAGATAAATGTAGTAAGGGAAAGCCTTCTTGTAATCATCTAACTGTTTCTGTGAAGTGATAATACCTTTTACTTTTGCACCATATAGCAAACCCAAGGGCTCTCCTTCTTTTACAATGCTAGTTCCCAGGTTTAATGCATCGCGGTCATTAGGATTGGAAAATGGGCCTCCGTTTATATCGAGCACCTCCGAGACATTGTGTGAAATGTTAACAGCAAGGCCCCATTGGAAATTTTTGTTCCTTACCAAATCTCCACGCAAATCAAATTCCAATCCCCGATTCCGGATCTTAGCGATATTCAATACTATATTTTGAAATGCAGAACTGGGAGCTGTTGTAATGTTTAATAACAATCCATCAGTAATTTTTTCATAATAACCAAACGTGCCTCGCAACCTGGCTTTAAAGAAGGAGAAATCCAGGCCCAGGTCTTTTTGCAGTGTTGACTCCCATTTGATTTTTTCATTTCCCAATTGTGAAGGTATTACTGCATTAGTTCCTCCGTAGGTTACCGGCGTGTACAGTGTACGCCACATATGGTCGCCAATATTTTGCGTACCGGTAGTACCGGCACTGAGGCGCAGCTTTAACTCATCTATCCATGATACATTCATAAGAAATTTCTCTTCAGATATTTTCCACGCAATAGCGCCTGAAGGGAAGTAAGCTACCTGGTTGTTTGGGGCAAATTTGGAAGAAGCATCACTGCGACCAGTAAACGTAGCAAGATATCTGTCTTTAAACGCATAGTTGGCCCGCACGTAAAATGAAAGTAATGAGTTCTGAATGGAAGGATCGCTACCCTGAACAGAAACTGGAACCGCTGCTGAATTCAGATTGTTTAGAAAATCATCATCAGGATATCCCTTTCCTGTGGCAGAAAAATAGCTGGAACGGTATTTCTCCCAGGATGTACCACCAACTACGTTCAACCTGTGATCCTTATTAAGTTGTTTATCCCATGTAATAGTGTTCTCAAAAAATGCATCCGTTGAATTACTTGATGCCTGCGAACCCGTTCCACCTTCCGAACTTTGCCTTCCATAAAATCCGCCAATATCAACATAGCTTGGCACATAATTCAACTGGTGATAGTTATTAAAATTGACCGAAACTACCGATCTAAATTTTAGATCCCTCAAAATATCATATTCAAGTGCAAGTGATCCTAAAAGAGAAATATTTTTAGCCTGGTTAATCCCCGAAGCCACTGCTAATGGATTTTGAAATCCCTGGTAGGCCTGGCTAATTAGTCCCAGGTTTGAATAGGTGCCATCAGCATTGTAAGGACTTTCAGTGGGCGGCGCGTATAAAGCCTGTGCGTATATTCCATTCGTAAGGTTATTGGTTGAAAAACCATAATCGAGATTGGTAATGACGCGCAATCGCGAAGTGATTTCATTATCCAAGCTGATTTTACCAGAAATCCTTTTAAAATCTGTACCGATAAGAACGCCGTTCTGTTGGGTATAGGAAAGTGAGGTATAATACCGCGATCCGCTACCACCACCTCTTACAGACATACCAGCATCCTGGGTAAATCCATTGCGCAAAACCAGTCCTAACCAATCTGTGTTTGCTTGTCCAAAAAAATTCGGATCATTCAATATTTTCGTGGCTGTTGGATTTGGAGCCCTTCCAATTCTCGCTCTTTCATCGTTCAAATTTTTCGCTGCTTCTTTCATGATCATTTTATATTGATCGGCGTCCAGAACTTTTTCTTTAAGTGGTTTAGTAATACCTGCATAGTAATTCGCTTCCAGTACAGGCTTTTGATTTAGTTTTCCCTTTCTGGTGGTAATAATCACCACACCATTAGCCGCTTTGGAACCATAGATGGCGGTGGCAGAAGCATCTTTTAAGATATCGATGGATTCAATATCATTGATGCTTAAGCCGGCCAGGCTATTTAATCCTCGTGCGAACGCACCCGAAACACTGTTGTTAAAATCTTCGCCATAATAAGACTCCACCGGGTTCACAATTTCTGCGCCATTTTGAACATATTTGTTTTGTATAGTCACAGGCACGCCGTCAATAACGTATAAAGGATCATTAGTGCCAATCAATGAAGCACCACCGCGAATACGGATGCGTGCTACACCACCAGGTGCGCCGTCGGCCTGTACCACTTGAACGCCTGCTGCTTTTCCCGCTATTGCTTGGTCAACACTTATAAAAGGAACGTTTTTGATTTCGTTTGTATTTACTGATGCTACTGAACCGGTCAGATCCTTTCTTTTCATCGTACCATAGCCAATCACCACTGTTTCTGACATCGCGCCTACTTTGGTTTTTAAATTGATAGTCGCCAAATCAGTACGTCCGCTTACGCGTAATTCATACGATTCGATACTTACACCAGTGAAAACAAGTACTGCATCATCATCAACATGCCTTATTGTAAACTCTCCATTCGCGTTAGTAGCTGTTGCATTTCGAGTACCCTTTACTGTTACAGTAACGCCCTCTACCGGTTCTCCTTTTTCATCTAATACTCTTCCATGTATGTCAATTGGATTTGGTACCGCGCTCTCCTTTGAAGAAAGATCTCCGGATTGTAATGCCGGAATTTGCTGGCTGATGACAATTGTTTTGCCTGTAATGCTGTAATTGAAAGGCTGCCCTTTTAGAATAATTTCCAATGCTTCTTGCAGCGGAGTATTTTTTAATTCCGCCGTTACCGGATAAGCCTTTTTCAGGTCTGCATCATTATAGAAAAACGCATAACCTGTCTGCTTTTTAATGGCAGTAAAAATAGTTTCCAACTTTGTATCTTTTGCAGAGTAGGTTACGTTTTGTGCATTGCCGCGTGCACCGACTTGCAAAAATGCAGCAGTCAACAAAAAGAAAGTTAGCCTCATAACTTTCAGTATTTGCGGGGTAAGAATCCTGCGCTTGAACTTACCACTAATCATTAAATACATAGATTTGCAGTGTTTGGGTTTAAAAATAAATGCTACCAGGCTCCCGCCCTGCGGCGGGATGTTATTTGCTCGTCTGACTACAATCGAAATAAATTGTAATCGTCGGGCAGGGTAAGCCCAAACGCCGGCCAGGGATGTCTCCAGCATTTCTGGCCATTATTTTGGCAAAACCCTTATTTCAAATACTTTTTATCAGCGATTTTATTCTCAAGGCAGGATCACAAGTTTTCTGCCTTCTTCAATTCTAAAGTGCACCCTGGTCTTTTCAAGGATCTTGAGAACTTCAGCCAAGTTGAGATTGCGGTCGATTTCCCCGGTAAACGTTTCAGCGGGGTTTACGTTCTCATATCTCACCTCTACATCATACCAGCGGGATAACTGCCTCATGATTCCTTTTATATCAGTTTGCCGGAATGAGAAGAAGCCATTCTTCCAAGCCATCACTTCTTCAATATCGACGCTGCTCATTAGCTGCAATTTCCCGTTATTTGTTATTTGTGCCTGTTGCCCGGGCTTGAGTGTTGTACGTCCAATACTAATAGCGCCCTGCAAGAGAGTGACATGTATCTGCTGTTCATCATCATATGCGTTCACGTTAAACTCTGTTCCAAGATCATTTACCTCAACATTCTTTGCAATCACCTTGAATGGTATTTTACTATTGTGTACAACGTCAAACCATACCTGGCCCGTGATTTCAACCTTGCGTTCGTTTCTCGTAAATGCCACAGGAAAACGTATTGAGGAACCCGCATCCAGCCACACCTTTGTTCCATCTCCCAGAGTCAGATTTGGATATTGTCTGCCTTTCGGCGTTGTAATGGTGTTGTAAATAATTTCACTCGCGGAATCTTGCTGATTGCTACTATAAGAAAGATGATCTCCTTGTTTTATGATCTTGCTATTTCCTTGTTTCGCGAGTGTTCCATTATTTGCACTATCGAGAACGATTTGTTGCCCGTTATCAAGAGTCAGAATAGCACCGTTTTTTGCGGGCTGAATATCCAATTGTTTTTGCGGAGTGCTTCTGACAACTTGGTTTTGGTTCTTACCGGCGAAATAGAAATAACCGCCAACACCAACAGTAATTATGATTGAAGCCGCCACTGCTATTTTTTTCCAAAGAGAAACGGCTTTAGGAACAGAAATAGCTTCATTTATTTTATTAAGAATTTTCGTTCTTGATTGGTAAAAGGCGCCAAATTCTGTTTGCAGACGAGTAGGGTCAGTTAATTGTCTAAATAAAAGACGATTCTCCTCCGAGTGGTTAATCCATTCCTTTAGTTCGTCCGCTTCCCGGCTATCAATTTCGCCTTTCAACTGCTTTAGAATTAATACTGCTATTCTGTTTTGTGCCTCCATAACGTTTGGTCTCCATAACTAAAACGGTAATATTTGATTTTGTACTCAAAAAACACAGAAAAACTTATTGGAGACACGATAAGAGGATCATCTCAAATAATTGCGAGGATGGGCCGATGGCCTTCAGGTCTTTCACTATAAGATAACCATGACCGTAATAAGCCATTTATTTTTGATGATAGCCAGCCGAATTAAATTCAACGCTCGGGCTTTATGGTTGCGCACCGATTGATTTCGTATGTTAAGCAACTGCGCAATTTCCTCATTGGATTTACCTTCAACATATGACATGAGTAACACCTGTTTGGTTTTAAGGGGCAGCCTATCTATTTCCATCTTTATTAAACGAAGTACTTCCCCTTTAATGTCTTCCTGAAATTCGGTGTATTGATCCTGGCTTAAAAGGTAGATAAGATTTTGCCGGTTATGAACTTCTTTTTTTTCTGATCGCAACCAGTCGATACTGGCGTTGCGTGCGGTAATATGAAGAAAAGAAGCGATACTTCTTTCGTTATCGAAATTCTCCCTTCGTTTCCATAATTTAATGAAGGTTTCGGCTGTAATATCTTCGGCTTCTGCAGTATCAGGAATGAATTTTTTGACGAAATAGAAAATGGCGGGCTGATAACAATCATAGATTGTTGTGAATGCAGCCTGATGGCCCCGATTAAATTGACGGATGAGGTCTGTTGTCATACTTTACCAATAGTGATACGTTCTATTTCTCAATCGTGGGGAGAGTTGTACAGAGCCTTGGAATGGAATCATGAGAGACGAATACAAGACTAAGCTACGTCTATTGTAACACATTTTTGTGAAAGTAACCCTTTGGATACTTCGATTACTTTTTGATTGCCAATTTGAATTTGCAAAGTTCAAATAGATCAAGAGTATTCATTTTGCTTAACAGCTAAAAGAAGAAATAGCATTGTGAATTCTTGTCCGGTCAGCTTTTGTAAAGATTTCTTGTTGTGTCGCAACTCAAAATTGCAGTAATTGTCAGTCCGATGAGGATTAAATGTGAGAAAGATTTCATAAGAGTCATATGGAATTATGAAGTAGATTCTGGCATAGCGCACAACGTTCAGGGCTTGCCGTTGGCCGTGTAATTTAATGATCTTTCAAATTTGATACAACGAGGCTAGCGGCAAGCTTTTGTTATGTGGCGTTTTTAGTGTGTCAGGTATGTTGTAATTACTTTCTTCAAATTCACGTTTTTGCCGGCTATAGTGCTGTCGAAAAACACAACTTTTTGAAGATTCATCGAAGTGCTACCAAGTTCTACATACTTGCCCTCAATGCCAGGAAAGGAGAATTTGCCGTCATCGAAAATAAATTTCAAAGTGCTATCATCAAAATTCACCGTCCATCTGCCCATATAGATATTTCTGATATTGTTATTATCAATGGTGACCCCATGTTTCATAATTGCGCCATCAAGAGAAGTATCTGAAGGAGAATTGATATAGTCGTTCTTTACCCAATATCTTAAAGACATGTCCCTTTGCAACTGGAAAACTAACTGAGCTTGGTTCGGCGTATATCTATATCCTTTCGAGGAGATTTCAATATTAATACGTAGGATTTGA
>VBAU01000131.1 GCA_005883855.1 Bacteroidota bacterium | reverse complement strand
TTGTTCGACATCCAGGCGGTCAAATTGGGCAATAGTCATAATGTGATTAAAGATAAGCCAGAAGCGACAACGTTGAAAAAATACCAGCAGCTCTTTACCAAAATCAACTGTCCCGCTGCCGTAAATCATGAATCGCGGTTTTTGATGATTGTAACTTGACTGAGCAAGTTTAAAGCATTGTATATGAAAAAGCAATCCTTGCTCCTATTGATGCTTGCATCAACTCTTATTGGTGTTGGTCAATCATGGACAAAACAATATGACCGCGTAGATGCCTGCAACTGCGGCTACGCGTTGGTCGAGAAAAATGGAAAATTTGGTTATGTCAGTGAACAGGGAAAAGTTTTGGTTTCCCTGGTTTATGATGAGGCGATGGCGTTTTCAGAAAATCGTGCGGCAGTGATGGTTGATGGCAAATGGGGTTTTGTTGATGTCAAGGGAGTCGAATTTGTGAAACCACAGTACACAGAGGTATACTCTTTTCACGACGGCTTAGCGGTTGTTGGCAAGGGCGACAATTACGGATTTATCGATTCAACCGGCAATGTCGCGATCCCTCTGCGCTATTCGAATGCGCGCAGTTTTGGCGATGGCTTTGCTCCGGCCTCCAATCAAAAAGGTCTTTGGGAATACATAGACAAGAATGGTAAAGAGGTGATCTCATTCCGTTTTAGCTATGCGACGTCGCTGACGGATGGCGCGGGGAGAGTGTTGCTCAACAGTAAGTGGTACACGATTGACAAAGACGGAAAGCTAACCAAAGAGGAATAAATTATTTTAAAGAGATTATTCTTTAATGAAAAGAAAATCCTGACTTTAAAATAGCAGGAATATAAAAACCGTCTCCGATTTTCGGAGGCGGTTTTTTTTGATGCTTGTCTTCGGTGGAAGTCAATAGTCGATAGTATGCTCTTATAAGAGGTCCGCTTCAGAGACTATATGAAATAAGGATCGCAGGATACTGGCCTCTTTATTTGTACTTGTTTTTCTGAGTGCGGCGAGGAATGTAGCAAGCTTCGGTAATTCTTCTCATCGTCTATTGCGTCGCCCTCTTGTGCTTCCGGGAATTCGATGCAGCAAATACTTCTCGGATTAATTAAGCCACTCTTGTTGAATGTGCGTCACTCCACATCGCTGAGTGTTTGCTCATCTTTGCTGGTTTACAAATTATGTCGCCACTTCGGGGTTGTTTTTCAATATCTGCTTTACTCTACAATCATGACACCGCCTTTGGGGTTGTTCCGGCATATTTGCTTTTTGTTCTACAATAATGTCACCTCTTTGGGTTTTGCTCGACAATTATATTACTGCCTCCGGTGATTATTTAGGGTTAATGTTCTCAAAAAAGCCCGAAGGACTGATTATAGCTAATCATTAAGTTGAAGTCCTCAACCCCGAAGGGGTGCCATCTGCTAATAGGAAGCATATGTCACGAAAGTTCTACAGTTATGTCGGCCCCTTGGGGATTGTGATGCAGACTATGCTCGCAAAGCCCGACGGGCTGACATGATTATAGCCAATCATTAAATTGAAGCCTTCAACCCTGAAAGGGTGACATTTACTGATACAAAGTGCATCTGAGTAGTTTGAACGAAAGCATTGCTGAATAAAGCGAAGAAAGTACAAGTGAGTGACACAACAGGCGGTGAAAAGAATTACTGCAGCTCGTACAAAAAACCTACATATTCCTCCTATATTGCCCACCAACTTCATAAAGTGCGTGAGTGATTTGTCCAAGTGAGCAGTATTTCACCGTTTCCATCAGCTCAGCGAAAAGATTTCCATTATTGATGGCTATTTGTTTTAAACTCTTTAAGGCTACTTCGCTCTTTGCGTCATTCCTTTTCCAGAACGCCTGCAGGTTGGCGATCTGTTGTTCCTTTTCTTCTTTCGTGCTTCGGATCACTTCGTTCGGAACAGTCGTAGGGCTTCCTTTTTTATTGAGAAAGGTGTTGACTCCAATGAGAGGCAGCTCGCCGGTGTGTTTCATGTGTTCATAATATAAACTTTCCTCCTGGATCTTGTTCCTTTGATACATCCGTTCCATGGCACCCAGCACACCACCACGTTCCGTGATGCGGTCGAACTCCATCATCACGGTTTCTTCAACCAAATCAGTAAGTTCCTCAATAGCAAAACTTCCCTGGATAAAATTTTCTGTCTTCGCAGATCCCAACTCACGATTAATAATTAATTGTATCGCCATGGCGCGGCGGACGCTTTCTTCAGTTGGCGTCGTGATGGCCTCATCGTACGCATTGGTGTGAAGAGAATTGCAGTTGTCATAAATCGCGTACAGAGCCTGCAACGTGGTGCGAATGTCGTTGAAGTCAATTTCCTGCGCGTGGAGACTCCGGCCGGATGTTTGAATATGATACTTGAGCATCTGGCTGCGCTTGTTGGCCTTGTACTTATATCGCATTGCCTTTGCCCAAATTCTGCGCGCCACGCGGCCAATAACAGAATATTCTGCATCCATCCCGTTGCTAAAGAAAAATGAAAGATTGTGCGCGAAATCATCAATGTTCATTCCACGGCTTAGATAGTACTCCACATAAGTAAACCCGTTAGCAAGCGTAAAAGCCAACTGAGTGATCGGGTTGGCCCCCGCTTCGGCAATATGGTAACCGCTGATGCTAACGCTGTAAAAATTTCTCACCTTGTGCTGAATGAAGTACTCCTGCACATCACCCATAAGTTTCAATGCAAACTCCGTAGAAAAAATGCAAGTATTCTGCGCCTGGTCCTCTTTTAAGATATCCGCCTGCACCGTTCCTCTCACTTGCTGTAACGCAAATTCCTTACATTGTTTGTAGATATCGGAGGGTAACACTTCATCGCCTGGAAGTCCGAGTAATTTTAAACCGAGACCCGTATTACCATCTGGCAATCGCCCGGGAGAAAGCGGATTATGATATTTTGGCTGAGGATCATGCTGGAATTTTCTATTTAGTGCTTTATTCACCTCCCGATTGCCATCGGGAGACCATTGACCATTCCCCTCCAACCACTTCTCACACTGCTGATCAATCGCTGCATTGAGAAAAAAAGCGAGTATCATTGGGGCAGGGCCATTAATAGTCATGCTCACCGAAGTTTTCGGATCGCAGAGATCAAAACCACTATACAGTTTTTTCGCGTCGTCAACGGTAGCAATGCTCACGCCGCTATTTCCAATCTTGCCGTAAATGTCAGGACGATCATCAGGGTCTTCACCATACAGCGTGACTGAGTCAAACGCTGTTGACAATCTTTTTGCCGGTTGATCGATGGATACGTAATGAAATCGTTTGTTCGTTCTTTCCGGGGCGCCTTCACCAG
This sequence comes from Bacteroidota bacterium, assembly GCA_005883855.1. GTDB lineage: Bacteria > Bacteroidota > Bacteroidia > Chitinophagales > Chitinophagaceae > VBAU01. The sequence goes on along the minus strand of VBAU01000131.1, from coordinate 5,672 downwards.
CGAACATCCGCGTCGGGTCTTCGCCTTCGCGTTTTAATGGAAATACTCCGGCTGTAAAGGGAAATAGTCCGGGCACGTTTTCCTGTGCCTCCCATTTTAAGATGTCACCCCAATCTTTGTACTTGGGGAGTACGATTCGTGGGATTCTCGTACCCGAGAGCGACGTAGAAAATAATGGTTGCCGAATGGTTTTGTCGCGAACGCTATATTCGTAATAGTCTTGCTGGTATGCTCTTATTTTTTCGGGCCAGTTGTGAATCAGTTTACGACTCACGGGAGTAAGTTGGTCTGAATAGAATTTGATCTGCTCCTGAACAGCCTCTTCCACCCCGGTAGCGGCAGCGCCGTTTGGCGGCGAGACTTTATTTTCCTTTAGAGTTTCTAAGGCTCCATGTAGCTGGTAAAGCTTAGACGCGATGGCGGATTGATCATCTACGAGTTTGTTATATTCACGAACCGCGTCAGTGATCTCACTCAAATACCTCACGCGGCTTGAAGGGATGATCGCCTGTGTGACTTGTGCCGTATCACCAAAGGAAAACGCTCCGAAACTGACTCCTGTTTTTTTCTCAATTGACTTTAACAACAACTCAAACAAATGATTTACGCCCTCATCGTTGAACTTACTCGCGATAGTTCCGATAACAGGTAACTCATTCTCTTTAGCCTGGAACAATTGGTGATTCCGTTTATATTGCTTGCGTACGTCGCTCAATGCATCTAATGCTCCGGCTTTATCAAATTTGTTTATGGCAATAACGTCGGCGTAATCGAGCATGTTGATCTTTTCCAATTGAGACGCAGCACCGTACTCGGGGGTCATCACATACAGACTTACGTCGCAGTAGTCGGAGATGCTCGCATCACTTTGCCCAACACCGGCTGATTCAAGAATGATAAAATCAAATCCTGCAGCGCGGCAAACGTCGATTGCTTCTTCTACATGTGCACTCAATGCCTTATCGCTTTCCCTTGTTGCCAGGCTGCGCATATAAGCTCGCGGGTGAGAAATTGAATTCATTCTTATCCTATCACCAAGCAAAGCACCTCCTGTCTTCTTCTTCGAAGGATCAACAGAAATGACAGCAATAACTTTATCTGTAAAATTGTTGAGGAACCTTCTCACAATTTCATCCGTGACGCTACTTTTACCAGCGCCACCAGTTCCTGTAATGCCGAGGACGGGCGCGTTAATTTCGGATTTTTTATTTCGGTCCCGATAGCTATCGAGATCGGATTTCATCGGAAGTCCATTCTCCGCATTGGTAATCTCCCTGGCAATCTTTCTCACGTCTTTCACCTCCCCTATTGTCATTCCATTTTTGAACTCCGCTCTTCCATTGAGCGCAATGTCACATTGTTTGATCACATCATCAATCATTCCCTCCAGCCCCATCTTGCGTCCGTCGTCGGGAGAATAAATTCTTGCGATACCGTAATTATGAAGCTCTTGAATTTCTTCGGGCAAGATTGTGCCACCGCCGCCACCAAAGATCTTGATATGGCCGCAACCATTTTCTTCGAGCAGGTCCTTCATGTATTTGAAAAACTCAAGGTGGCCACCCTGGTAACTCGTGATAGCAATGCCCTGGACATCTTCTTCAATGGCTGCCTCCACAATTTCTTTTACGCTGCGATTGTGCCCAAGATGGATAATCTCAGCGCCTTTACTCTGCAGAATGCGACGCATGATGTTGATAGCGGCATCATGGCCATCAAACAATGACGCAGCCGTAACGATACGGATCTTATTTTGTACCTGGTAACTCATACTCCACAATCGTGTAATCGCAAAGGTAGCGTGGATTGTCGCCAACATGCAATCTACTTGCAAAAACCTTAAATTAGATCGCGGCTCTGTCGAGAAGCATATTCTAGAGTCTTCACTCAGCTCCAATGACAAAGGCGAACATAGAGTCGCTATTTACCAGGCTGCAGCCAGCAACAACTTAATCCGCAATTCTGTCTTTCAACTCCGCTCAATACTTACATTTGCCCTATGCAGACGATGATCGATACGGTTTCTCAACTTTATAAAAAATGGAATGGCGAGGAAGTTGCCTCCCTGGATGTCCTGCCTCAGTCGGGAAGCGAAAGACGATATTTTCGCCTCCATGGAAATAACAGGTCCGTTATCGGCACCTACGGGGCCAACATTAAAGAGAATGAAACGTTCATATACTTTTCGAATCATTTCAGAAAAAAAGATCTGCCCGTGGCTAACATTCTTTCAGTGAATGATGACATCAGCGCGTACCTCCAGGAAGATTTTGGCGAGATATCGCTGTTAAACATGCTGGAAGCTGAAGGATTCACCGAAAGAGTTTATTCGCTTTTCAAAAAAAGCCTCGAAGCGCTCGCCAGCGTGCAGGTGGGGGGTGACGAAGGATTAAATTATAACTTCTGTCTTACCAATACTGAATTTGGCAAACAGGCTATCATGGCCGACCTTCTTTATTTCAAGTATTATTTTTTGGATGCTTTGCGGCGTCCATATGACAAACAGAAGCTGATCGATGATTTTGAGGCTTTGAGTAATTATCTTACCCACACGGAGTACAAATATTTTATGTTCCGCGATTTTCAAAGCCGGAATATTTTAATCAACAGTAACGACACCCTTCACTTTATCGATTACCAGGGCGGCATGAAGGGCGCTCCTCAATACGACGTGGCCTCGATGCTTTGGCAGGCAAGAGCGAATTTGCCCGATGAATGGAAAGAGAACCTATTAGCAGATTACATGAACGCCTTCGAGAATTTGATCATAGCCCAGGTTGACCGAAGCATTTTTCGAAGTCAGTATAATGGTTATGTATTGATACGCTTACTGCAAGTGCTGGGAGCCTATGGTTTTCGTGGATTGTTCGAGCGCAAGGCACAATTTTTAACAAGTATCCCACTGGCGCTTAAAAATCTAAAATGGTTTTTTGAAAATCAAAGTCTGGGGATTGCAGTTCCTGAATTTAGTAAAATCTTGAGCATCTGCGTCGGCGATGAAGTGATTGAGCAGTTCACGCCGTTGCAGGCAGATGAGCAAACTCCATTGGTTGTTAAAATTTGTAGTTTCTCATACCGGCAGGGAATTCCGCAAGATGAAAGTGGCAACGGCGGCGGATTTGTTTTTGATTGCCGGGGGATTCTGAATCCCGGCCGTGTTGTAGAATTTAAGACCATGCACGGTCGTGACAAAACAGTGATGGATTATATCGAGCAACAAACAAGGATGACCGAATTCCTGAACAGTGTTTTTGATATTGTCGACATTAATGTTGAAGACTATATTAAGCGCGGATTCGAAAGCCTGATGGTAAGCTTTGGATGTACCGGCGGGCAACATCGCAGCGTTTATGCGGCTGATGCATTGGCCAGACATCTTCGAAACAAATTCAAAGTAAAGATCCAATTAAGCCATTGTGTGCAGGATGAAAGAAATTGGGTGAATCCACCAGTCGCAAAATAAGTTACCTGCGGGGACTTTTGATCCTTGCCTGTGCGACTTCATCTTCGCTATCTTTTTCTGATTCCAGGAGAATCGGGACACGCAGCGCCTTTAGGCCGCTAATACCCTGCAATTCTTCGAGCTCCAACTTTTCAACCGGACCGCTGAGCAATTTGCGTTTTTGGAAAAAATCGATGTATTGCATGTACTCATTTGCCTCTTGTTCAACTGAGTAAACAATAGCAATAGAGCCGGGTTGTGTTAGACGTTCATTTTTATTCTTTATTTGTGCCTTATCAATCCTCTTCTTGATTATTTCATACCGGGCAAAATGGACTCCTTCCACATCGAATTTCCTTTCCGCGGCCCTGAAGCCAATTGAGATCGGTTCGTTGTACACCAGCAGGAGTTGGGTTGTGTCCAATAGCACCGGTAATTCAGGTGTCAATTGATGAATTCGTTGCGCCGTTGTGGCAAGAAAATTTAGCTGCCACAAGCGCAGATTTTTTAAATATACCTTACTATATTTCTTGTGAGGGCTAATAGATTGGCCGACGTACATGTTGAAGTCCACGCCATCACTGACGAAACGTTCGAAATAATGAGGATAGATCTTCTGCGCATCAATTTGTTCCCGCTCCAGGAACTGCACTATTTTACTATTGATCTCTGTAACACTTTTTTCAAACTTAAGCCTATGAGCGTTTATTATTAAAAGTTGTTTGTCGATCGTATTAAAATATTTATGGATCTCGGAAGCCAGCGTTACCGAATGATTCTTTAATGCTTTGAAAAGCTCAACAACATCCCCCTTTAAAAAAGAATAGATCGCCTGCTCATCTGCCGCAAACAAAAAGTTGGTGGTGGAAGCAAGATATTCTTCTGTCCTTGCCAGGAGTTGCTCGAGCAGTAAGAATGACCCTTCTTGTTGTGCTGACAAAAGAATATCTCGCACCCAATTTAACTGCTGTAATAAATCCTTTTGAACTCCCACGTTTCGTTCTCCCGAAGAATTCCGAATATCGATGATGCCATAAAGCGGGTATACTGCATCAAAAATGATCGGTTGCATTTTAGCATCCTTCCCTTCTTTGAGTTCCGACAGGTATCTGACCGCAGCATCATGAAACTTCCATTCTACGGATTCCTGGACGGCTGTAAAATATTCTTTTATTAACCTGTGGACCTGATTTTGATATTGCTGATGATTTTGCTGCAAAGCAACCTGCAACAATTCCAACACTTTTTTTAGCTTGGCTATTGTAGCACCATCGATATCTAAGGACACTTTTGAAAACAACCCCAAACAGCCAATGATTTCGTCATTGTTATATAAACCGGACAAGAAAACAGTTTGCCACCCCTTTTCTTCGAGATGGTCATTGAGCCGTTTTTCCAAACTTCTTTGATGATTGCTGGCCGACCACAAATAATTACCAGAATGACCGATGAGGTTTTTGATCGACCGGGAAAGAGTCCTTTGATCGTCCTCGCTGATGTCATCAAAAAACCTGGTATCATGATTAAATGCTGTGAACGAAATCTCGCGTTCAATATTGTAAAATGAAGTAATGGCAACTTTTACTTCGCGCATATTTAAGAGATATCGCACCTGTTGTTCTATCTCTGTGGTAGCGCCGGCGTGCATCAACCCATTCTCGCCCTGCAATATTTTCTTTATTTTTTCAATGGCCTCCCGCTCAGTAACCTGCCGTACATAGACTATCATAATGCCTTCAAAAACGAACTGGTTCAGCGGAAGAAGTTCCATTACCGCCGTGTCCTGCAACAAGTCATTCGAATGATAGCATTTTGATTTAAATTCTTCGGACAAGGTGGGAAGATCCAGGGAGGTTGTAATATTTACAAATTGCGGATCCCATTCCAACTCAAAATAATTATAAATATCCGCCTTAGCGTCTGGATAAGCGCATATAAAAGAATTGCCACCGGGTAATTCAATATTGTAAAATTTACTCAGGATCGTTCTATATGCAAGCTTGAGTTTGCCCGCAGCAATATTTTCCTCCACTTGTTTATCCTGGGGTAAAATGTAATTGCTGTTCGCATCAACAAAAGAGTTGTTGAATGCAGGTGAGGCAAAAATCACTTTGTTCGCAAATGGAACAACAGCGGCGTAAAGCTGATCCCTTAAACTCATGGATACCGGGAAAATAGTACCCATCGCTTGCTTTATCAGGTGCTTGTTCTGGTCAAGCAATTTGTAATC
>VBAU01000490.1:2851-3998 GCA_005883855.1 Bacteroidota bacterium | reverse complement strand
GATAACGTTTTATATATTGAAAGACTGTAGCTAAACTTCTCATAAAAGGACAAAGTAACTAATTTTACATCATGTGAAGGTTGAACAAATGATTAAGTATGCGTTGTTTGTTCCATGTGTGCTGACGAGTAATCTTAGGACGAATTGTATTCACTTCGTTATTTAAATAAGAATTATGCAGGAAGGTAAAAGACAAAAGCAGGTTGGTGGTCTTATCCAGCAAGAGCTGAGCGATATATTTCAACGGATGGGATTGAACATGCTAAGCGGCGGAATGGTTTCGATTTCCTCCGTGAAAGTTACTCCCGACTTACTGGAAGCAAGAGTTTACGTGAGCTTCTTCAAGGTAGCTGATCCGCAAGCTGCGTTGACCATGATCCAGGATAAGGGTTGGGAGATTAAGAAAGAGCTAGGTAACCGCGTGAGACGGCAATTGCGTCGAATTCCCGAAATAAAATATTTCAGGGATGAAACGCTGGACCATGTTTTCAAAATGGAGGAACTGCTTAAGAAAATCAGTTCTGAAAAAGGAGCGGATAAGAACTCGTGAAAAGTGACATGTGAAGAGTGAAAGTAAATCGTTTCACATTTCACGTTTGATTTTCAATAACACGTTTTCCATTACGATATAAAGTTAACTCTTGAATCTACCGCTCGTTTTCGCTTGGCGATATTTTAAAGCAAAAAAATCCACCAATGCGATCAATATCATTGCGTGGATCAGCATCAGTGCGATGACAATCGGAACCGCTGCACTCATTCTGGTATTAAGCGTATTCAATGGTTTTGAGGGATTGGTTAAATCATTATACTCCTCATTTTATCCGGATATTAAAGTTTCATCTTCCACAGTTAAAGTACTTCGCCTCTCGAGTGAACAACTACAAAAATTGAGGAGTCTTCCAGCAATAAGAAACTTTTCACTGGTTGTCGAGGAAAAGGCGTTATTGCAAAATGGCGACTACCAGTCTGTAATATATCTCAAGGGCGTCGATGAAAACTACAAATATGTCACGGGCGTGGCTGATCACCTCGTGAACGGCGCCAGTACTTACAATGTTGGCACTGCAGATGCTCCGCTAATTATTTTGGGAGCAGGTGTTGAGAACGCGGTGGGGGTACAAGCAGACAGAAACCTGACGGCATT
>VBAU01000490.1:0-2841 GCA_005883855.1 Bacteroidota bacterium | reverse complement strand
ACTTCTTCAGAATTAATTGATCCGTTGCAAAACATAAGTGAGGATTCGATAAATACTTCGGGAGCGTTTGTGATCCAGCAGGATTTTGATAATAAGTATGCAATTACCAATCTTGATTTTGTCAAGAACATGCTGGCGCTCAGGAGTGATCAATATGGCGGTGTTGAAATTGCCTTGCGGGATCCGGATGAGGCAGACCGGATAAAGATTCAGCTGCAACAAATGTTGGGTCACGATTACAAAGTGCAAACCAGGTACGAGCAAAACCAGGGTTTGTACTCGGTTATGCAGGCGGAAAAGTGGGTGATCTATGCCGTACTGGTGTTACTCATGATCGTTTTTTCTTTTACCATTATTAGTTCGCTTACCATGCTCGTCATAGAAAAGGAGAAGGACATTAGTGTTCTACATGCCCTCGGCGGCAACAAGAATTTCATTCAAAATATATTCTTAAGCGAAGGAATATTGCTTGCTGTGCTGGGAGGAATACTGGGAATGCTTTTAGCATTACTGCTAGCGTGGCTACAGGTGAACTTTAAATTGATACCACTCCAGGGCGGCTCCTTCTTGATCAATTATTTCCCCGTCAAGTTGAAGATCGGCGATTTTCTCTTGGTGAGCGCCACGGTACTCATTATTGCCCTGCTTGCGTCCTGGGTCCCGTCCCGCAAAGCCGCATTGAACGAGTTTTCGCTGAGGAGTGAGTAAGCAATAGAAACACGGCTCAAACGCAATGCAATCGAGAAGTCTATCGAAACTACGCCAATTGCTTTTATCTTACAGGGCCAATTGGAGTGTATGATTACAGTATTTGCGAAGGCGGTTAATTACTTGTTGGGCACAACTTTGCAGAGTCGACATGTTGTTCTAACGGGCTCTTTGAGCTTTTTGAAACGTAAGAGAAAGATTGACAGGAACTATTTCGATTATGTCCGACTTTCCTTACTTGAACTGGCTAGTTTTGAAATACACAAGAATAATTTAAAAGGAAACGTAGCGGAATTGGGTGTCTATAAAGGAAAATTTGCGCGATATATCAACCAATATTTCCCAGATAGGTTGCTATATCTTTTTGACACGTTTGAAGGATTTGATAATAGAGATGTGACGAGGGAGAGAGAAAAGGATTTTTCCTCGGGTGCGCAGGATTTTTCTAATACTTCCATTAAGAGCGTTCTAAAACTCATGCCCTTTGCAGAAAAATGTATTCCTGTAAAAGGATTTTTCCCTGAATCAGCAGGTGACGTCAAAGAGAGTTTTGTTTTTGTTAGTATCGATGCAGATTTGTATGACCCAATTTATAAGGGGCTGCATTTCTTTTACCCGAAGCTCGTAAGAGGAGGTTACATATTTGTGCATGATTATAACAACGACAATTATCAAGGGGCGCGAGAGGCAGTCCAACAGTTTTGTCACGAGCAAAACATTGGGTTTGTTCCAATTCCAGATCTGGGAGGTTCAGCAATTCTGACTAAATAATTAAAAGTGAGGTGGCAATGGTTGTCGAAGTGACACAAGGGCACCCGCTGCATTTAATCATTTGCCATCCCCATGTAGAGAAAAGACCACAGATTCTTTGTGGCATTCTTGAATCTGCCTCAGGTTGCCTAACTTTCTTAGCGGGACAATAAAAGGCAAACTGCCTCATCGCATGCAAATGGCGGCGGCCGTATTTGCGAAGAACTATCTCACCCACTAGAATTCGGTGTCGTGTTCTTCGCACTTCTAATTGGAATGAAGTTGCAGCGTTGGTTATGCTGTTCAAAGGTACCAGCGGCCTCATCTATCAATGACTTACCTGAATGTCTGTTGTCGGTTTTGCGTTAACTTTTTGGTTGATTCTTGCCCGGAATTGGAAACAGGCCTTGTTCCATTTCCGGCATAAATTTTTATTCATTGTTTAAACTTTCCGATCTTAATAAATTCCAATCTCCCTGATCACCGATGCAAATGTGCTATCTTTCGGAATCCACCGATGAGTCCTGTCCAATTATCCTTGTTTAATTAGAAAACTATTAAAAACCGGGTCGCAATAAAAAATAGTAAAGAGGCTTAGGAACTTTAGATATTAAGATTATTTTTGTACCGCCCAAAATCTGCTGAATGCTGGATGTATTATTGACAGGATCTGTTTCGTTCATCATCACCTTCTTAGCCATACCGATTATCCTGCAAATCGCTGAAGAAAAGAGGCTGTTTGATGTTCCAGATGAAAGGAAAATTCATAAAGTTCCCGTCCCCTCATTAGGTGGCGTTGGAATTTTTGGAGGGTTTCTTCTTGCGTCGCTCTTATCTATTTCGGCATATCAGAATCCCGAATTCCAGTATTTTTTTGCGGCCTCTATCGTTATTTTCTTCATCGGCCTTAAGGATGATCTGATCGTGCTGTCGGCCTCCAAGAAGTTTATCGGCCAGGTGATTGCTGCATCAATCCTGATACACTTGGGGGGCATTCGAATTACAAGCATGCATGGGTTGTTTGGATTTAATGAAGTGTCTGAAGGGTTCAGTATTGCATTGTCATATCTTACTATTATTGTTGTTATAAATTCTTTCAATCTCATCGATGGTGTGGATGGGCTTGCGGGCACGCTGGGACTACTAACCATGCTTCTTTTTGGCATTTACTTTTTTGCGATCAGTATGTCGGCCTATTCTCTACTGGCGTTTGCAATGGCCGGTAGCCTTTTAGCCTTCTTGATCTTTAATCACCATCCCGCAAAGATCTTTATGGGCGATTCGGGCTCATTAATGATAGGACTAGTGAATGCCATTCTTGTAATTAAGTTCATCACGGTGGCGGATTCGCCTGCGATAAGCATCCCGGTAGAGTCGTCTGTG
>VBAU01000489.1:2691-2891 GCA_005883855.1 Bacteroidota bacterium | reverse complement strand
TTATCATAAAAGGAATGCAGTATGGGGCTGACATTATTACTGAAAAACCATTCACAACTGATGAACAGAAATGCCAGGCTATTCTTGATGCCCAACAAAAAACGGGAAAAAATATTGCGGTCACTTTCAATTACCGCTATTCGCCGCATCGACAAAAGATTTATGAGCTTCTTCGAAGCGGTGTGATCGGTAACATAACC
>VBAU01000489.1:0-2642 GCA_005883855.1 Bacteroidota bacterium | reverse complement strand
ACCTCCGCAGATTTTCATTGGTACCTGGATGTATATCACGGCGCGGATTATTTTCGCCGCTGGCATAGGTTGAGAAAAAATAGCGGATCGCTTCTTGTGCACAAAGCCTCGCATCATTTTGACTTGTTGAATTGGTGGATAAATTCCGAGCCCGACGAGGTATTTGCATTCGGGTCATTGGATTTTTATGGCAAGAATAATTCGTTCCGGCACACCGACTGCAGGAGTTGTCCATACAAAAACACGTGTCAATTTTATTTTGATATCACCAAGAACCAGAGATATGTTGATCTCTATGTGAAAAATCAGCAGTACGATGGTTATTTACGCGATGGTTGCGTGTGGAGAGAAGACATCGACATCTTTGATAAAATGGCCGTACAAATAAAATACGCAAACAATCTGCAGGTGAGCTATTCCCTTACCGCCTACAACCCTTATGAGGGTTATCGCATAACCTTCAATGGTACGAAGGGAAAATTGGACGCGTGGATCAAGGAGCGTGAGCCCTGGGAAGAAGATCACTTTGATGAAATTCAGGTCACGACCAATTTTGGCAAGCGAGACATCATTCGCATCGACAATAACGAAGAAGGGCACGGTGGAGGAGATGTTCGGTTACGTAAACATATTTTCAATCCACAGGGGGACGCCGATCCCTGGCGACAAGCCGCGGGAAGTCGCGACGGAGCTATGTCCTGCCTGATTGGTATTGCTGCGAGAAACAGTATCGATACAGGCCAACCGGTCAGGATTCAAAATTTGGTGTCATTAAAGCCACAAAGCCAAAGGCCAGTCGGAAACTAGCCATCTACAAATCGGCAAAAAGTACATTACCCAGCATTCTTTTTTCCACAGAGGTTAACAACTCTCAAACGCCGATAGAGAGCTTGTTTTGGTATATTTGCCGAATTCATTACAAATTATTTTCAAGCGAAGGCGCAGGGATGCACAGAGTCGTAAAGGCTTTGCGGCTGTGTATTTTAACTAGGCGTTTTGCGTGAAGTCCAAAGCTGAATAGGACTACCGGACGATGAACGGATTGCGACGCAACACAAGTAAAATAGAATTACGGAAGCCGGTATCCAGGAAAAATTAAAATTTCGTACCACTGACAATGGCAAAAGAAAAAGAAAAAGAAACTTCAAAGTCTGCGGGGACCAACCTGTTTGATTACACTGAAGAAAGTATCCGCTCGCTTGATTGGAAGGAGCATATTCGCATGCGTCCCGGCATGTATATTGGCAAGCTGGGAGACGGCAGTAGTCCCGACGACGGTATATATGTGTTGGCGAAGGAAGTCATCGACAACTGCATCGACGAATTTGCCATGGGCTATGGCAAAACAATCGAGCTCACCGTTGAGGGCAAACAAGTTACCGTTCGCGATTACGGTCGCGGAATTCCTCTTGGCAAAGTAGTGGATGTCGTAAGTAAAGTGAATACGGGTGCAAAATTCGACAGCAAAGTTTTTCAAAAAAGTGTTGGGTTGAATGGCGTGGGCACCAAAGCCGTCAATGCACTGAGTCATTATTTTAAGGTAACGGCTATTCGAGAAGGCAAAGAGAAGTCGGCAGAATTTGAAAGGGGATTTTTGATCAAAGAATTTAAGGAGACAAAGACCAGCGCCCAAAACGGAACGCTGGTTACGTTTATTCCCGACGATACTGTTTTCAAGAACTTCAAATTCCACTCAGAATTTCTAGAGAACCAGATTTGGAATTATTGTTTTTTGAATGCCGGTTTGAAAATTACTTTCAACGGAAAGACCTATGTTTCCAAGAACGGTTTACTGGATTTAATGCAGCGAAAAACCAATGAAGATGAAATTCGTTACCCGGTTATTCATTTAAAGGGGGACGATATTGAAGTGGCCATGAGTCATAACAATGATTATGGCGAAGATATTTACAGCTTTGTAAATGGACAGCACACCACGCAAGGAGGTACGCATCAACAGGCTTTTCGCGAGGCGTATGTAAAAACGGTTCGGGACTTTTACAAGAAGGATTACGATGCTGCAGATATCAGAACTGGTATTGTAGCGGCTGTTTCTGTGCGAGTAGTCGAGCCAGTATTTGAATCGCAAACAAAAACAAAATTAGGCTCAGTAAATGTTCATGAAGGCGGACCGAGCATGAGACAATTTGTTGGCGATTTTCTATCGAAGGAGCTGGATAATTTCCTGCATAAAAACCCGTCGATTGCGGATGCTCTGAAAAAAAGGATCGAACAAAGCGAGAAGGAAAGAAAAGAACTGGCGGGCATAAAAAAACTGGCCAACGAAAGAGCAAAAAAAGCAAATCTCCACAACCGCAAGCTCCGGGATTGCAGAATTCATTTGAATGATGAGCTGCCATCAAAAGGTAAAGAGGAATTTTTTGCAAAACAAAATTCAACAACCATATTCATTACGGAAGGAGACAGCGCCAGCGGCTCCATCACAAAGGCGCGAAATGTAGAGACGCAGGCTGTTTTTAGTCTGCGCGGAAAACCGTTGAACTGTTTTGGTCTTACCAAGAAAGTGGTATATGAAAATGAGGAGTTCAATTTGCTGCAACATGCATTGAATATTGAAGATGGATTGGATGGTTTACGGTACAAGAATATTGTGATTGCTACGGATGCGGACGTGGATGGCA
>VBAU01000130.1 GCA_005883855.1 Bacteroidota bacterium | reverse complement strand
TCTTCTTTACTTGTACCACGTCCCAGGCTAAAACGCAAAGAGCTTCGTGCCATCTCGTCAGACAATCCCAATGCCTTTAATACATAAGACGGCTCCAGCGAAGCAGACATGCATGCCGAACCGGATGATACAGCAACGTCTTTACTCAGCGCCATCATGAGGGTTTCAGCTTCAGCGCCGTGGAAGGACATGTTGGTAACGTGTGGTAAGCGATGATCCTTGTTCCCATTGACGGAAACTTCTTCGCTGCACAACAACTCTTTTTCCAGGTTATCTCTTAGCCGACTGGTTTTTTCCGCCTCATGGTGCATTTCAGTCATACAAATTTCACAAGCCTTTCCAAACCCAACTATACCGGGTACATTGAGCGTACCACTTCTCACTCCCTTTTCATGGCCTCCACCATCAATCTGCGCGAACAACTTTACCCTCGGATTTTTTCTTCGGACATAAAGCGCCCCGATTCCCTTGGGACCGTAAATTTTATGCGCATTAAAAGCCATCAGGTCAACTCCATCTTTGTTAACATCGACAGGAATCTTGCCAACAGCCTGTGTTGCGTCAGAAAAAACCAGTACTCCTCTTTTCTTTGCCATGGAACTGATTTCCTCGATAGGCATCACAGTTCCAATTTCATTGTTGGCAAACATGATCGCAATCAGAATTGTCGTTGGCTTAAACGCTGCCTCCAGTTCTCTAAGATCAACCAGCCCGTCGTTGCGAACGCCCAAATAGGTTACTTCCGCACCTTGTTTTTCCAAATGCTTGCACGGGTCAAGCACAGCGCGGTGTTCGATATTGCATGTGATGATATGGTTCCCTTTACTGGCATAGGTTTCAAAGACTCCTTTTAATGCCAGGTTATCTGCCTCTGTCGCTCCGGATGTAAATATGATTTCACCCGGCTCAGCACCAATTAATGTGGCCACTTGTTCACGCGAAAACTTGACAGCTTCAGCGGCTTGCCAGCCAAAAACATGATTGTGGCTCGCCGCGTTACCAAAGCGCTCCGTAAAGTATGGCAACATGGCTTCTACAACCCTGGCATCGCACGGAGTTGTCGCGTTGTGGTCCAAATATATAGGGAGCCTAAGCATGATTGTTTTTCAATAACGCAAAATTAGATCAAAAGGTTCTATATGGCTAGCAAGGTAGACTCTAGCGATAATAAATTATATTTAAAAATGGAAAAAATTGAACATATCGGCATTGCGGTGAAATCGTTTGCTGCGTCCATTCCACTGTTTGAGAAGTTATTGAACGCTGAATGCTACAAAACCGAATTGGTATCAAGTGAAAAAGTGAACACCGCGTTTTTTAAAAAAAGTGAAACAAAAATTGAATTGCTCGAATCCACTGAAGAAAATAGCCTTATTGCAAAATTCATCGACAAAAATGGTGAAGGTGTTCATCACATTGCTTTCGAAGTCATGAATATTGACGAAGAAGTAACTCGCTTGAAAAACAGCGGCTTCAACGTGCTCAATGAGCCAAAAAAAGGAGCTGACAATAAACTAATTTGCTTTCTTCATCCCAAAAGCACAAACGGAATACTTATAGAACTTTGCCAGGAAATAAAATAAAAACCCGGCATAGAAATACCAGGTTTTTTCCTCAACGTCTAAATGAGATTAGATAACGTCCAGATTAATAAGGTGCAAATATTTTTTAGAGTAAGACTTCGTTGGAATATTTGACAGTACTCCGATCAGTGCCCGTAACAACACACCAATTCTTCAGTGAACTGTCAGTAGGCAGCGCCATTCTGCCAACAGGTAGGTCAAATGTTGGGCGGCAAGCGACCAGGCTGAATGAAATAACTTTTGCTGCAAGGATGACCAGAACTACTAAGGTGAGCTTTCTCATATTTACGGATTACAGTATTTTCTTTTAGGGTACTCAGTTAAACCAGTATCTTATCCTAAGTGTATCTTCTTACTGGTTCGAAGGAGCGAGGGTAAAACTAATAGGGGTTTTTTTCTCTTGCAAGTGCTTTTACTTCAATTTTTGCAGTTTTGTGCAGAAAATCTACTCACGCATTGTACAGCCTTGGTTGTAAGGAGGTTGAGCCTTGTTGACTTTAATCAAAATCATTGCCGACAACGTTGACTGAAACTTTTTCGCTTGAAAAGGCAGATTGAGAGGGAGAAATTCTCTAAGGAAGATCACGGATTCCACATAGTGCAAATACCAAACGCACTTTATTCTGTTTCTTCGGCTTCTTTGCCGATTCCTAGTTTCTCGACGGCAAGTTGCGCGGCGATCTGGCTCGCGTCTTTTTTGTTAAAAGCCCTGCCTTCAGCAACTGCCTGCCCATCTACGACAGCGGCGATCGTGAACAGTCGCCTTCCATTCTCGATGTTCTCATGAATGGTTTCAAATTCGAGGGCCTTACCATTCTTATTCGCCCACCCATACAATTTGTTTTTGTGGTTGATCTCAAGAAGTTCGAGATCTTCCATGTACATGTGTGGCAAAATAATTCTTTCGCCCACCCATTTACTGGTCTTCTTATATCCTTTGTCAAGATAGATGGCGCCGACCAAAGCTTCAAGAGTATTCCCGAATATCTGGCTAACTTTTAGGGAGCTGTCAGACTTGTTATAAAGGGTAATTTTCTTTAGCCCCATTCTCAATGCAATCTCATTTAGCTGCTGGCGATTTACCATCTTGCTTCGCATCTCCGTTAAAAATCCCTCGCCTTTATAAGGATAGCGCTTGAACAAGTAATCAGCAACTAATGCGCTCAAAATTGCATCGCCGAGGTATTCAAGGCGCTCGTTGTTTTCATCAGCCGCTTCCCGAACCGAGCGATGCGTAAGTGCAGTTTTATACAGGGAAATATTAGCAGGAGTAAAACCCAGTATATTTTTTAAGTGTCTCTTGAAAGAATTACCCGATTCCTTTGGAAAAAATTGCTTGAAAATGTCCACAAATTTTAAGCTACAAAATTTTTAATATTTGTCAACAAAATAAATTTATGCAAAATTGGGCGCTAAGCATATTTTTTCATGATAACACAGGCGTTATGTCCGCCAAAGCCAAATGTATTACTTAGAGCGGCACGAACAGACCTTTGCTGCGATTTGTTAAATGTGAAGTTAAGCCTGCTGTCCAAATCCGGGTCGTCCGTAAAATGATTAATCGTTGGCGGAATACAATCATGGGTGACGCTCAGGGCGCAAGCCATCGCTTCGATCACTCCTGCCGCCCCCAGGCAATGACCGGTCATTGACTTGGTAGAACTAATATTTAAATCATACGCATTTTCACCGAACACATCTACAATTGCTTTCACCTCTGCAATATCGCCCAGCGGTGTTGCCGTTCCATGTGTATTAATATAATCGATGTCTGCAGGTGTGAGCCCTGCATCTGCTAGTGCCTCAAGCATTACATTCTTTGCCCCCAGACCTTCTGGGTGAGGAGCAGTGATATGATGAGCATCGGCCGTAGCCCCACATCCGGCAATTTCACAATAAATCCTGGCGCCACGTTGAACGGCGTGTTCTAATTCTTCCAGTACAAGCACACCGGCAGCTTCACCCATAACAAATCCATCGCGGTCCCTATCATAGGGGCGGCTAGCCGTTTTAGGGTCATCGTTTCTTTCACTTAGCGCTTTCATCGCGTTAAAACCGCCAACCCCTGCTTCACTAACAACGCTCTCTGACCCTCCCGTTAGAATGATATTGGCTTTGGCGAGGCGAATTAAATTGTATGCTTCCATGATCGCATTGGTTGAAGAAGCGCAGGCGCTAACGACAGCGAAATTGGGCCCACGGAAACCATGACGCATGGATATTTGCCCCGCTGCAATATCAAGGATCATTTTTGGAATGAAGAAAGGATTGAAGCGCGGAGTACCATCACCTTTAGCGAAGTTCACCACCTCGTCCTGGAAAGTCATTAATCCCCCGATGCCACTGGCAAAGATTACCCCTACTCGGTCACGATTGGTACTATCTTTTGGGATATTTGCGTCGGCTACAGCCTGGTCACTGGCAACTAAAGCAATTTGTGTAAAGCGATCTATTTTTCTTGCTTCCTTGCGCTCCAGAAAATTCGTCGGTTCAAAGCCCTTAATCTCACAAGCGAATCTTGTTTTGAATTTTGAGGCATCGAAACGTGTGATCGTATCAGCACCCGACACGCCATTTATCAAACCCTTCCAGTAATCATTTACCGTATTGCCCAAAGGCGTAAGAGCTCCCATTCCAGTTACCACAACCCGTTTTAATTCCATAGTATCAGGTGAATTTAATTAAAGGTACCGCTTCGTGTGTGTCGTTGAACCGTGCCAATATTTGCTACGCGTTTACTAGAAGTAAAACCGCCTTCGCTGCAATTATAACAGTCAGAAGGCGGAGTAGTTTATTCCTGCAGCATTCGGCACGTGACCGGAATGTGTCAGGCATTACTTGGCATGCTCATCCAGGTAAGCAATAGCCTGGCCAACTGTAGTAATGGTTTCAGCCTGCTCATCAGGAATGGAGATGTTGAATTCTTTTTCGAATTCCATGATCAGCTCAACGGTGTCTAATGAATCGGCTCCCAGATCATTAGTGAAAGAAGCTTCATTGGTTACTTCTGCTTCGTCAACACCTAATTTGTCTACGATGATCTTTTTTACCCTTGATGCAATGTCTGACATGTCGTAAAGTTTTGTTATAGGGTGCAAAAATATACTTTTTGAATTAATCACAATGTCCATGGGTGTTTTTTCCTCAACATGATATTCCACGATTTCGATATCAAAAATCATCAATTTTGCCTGCTGCAAATAAACATTACGAACGGTTGGCAGTGTAGCCGGATATTTGTAAATTGAAAACGTCCAAAGCAAAGTAAATGGCCCTGAAGATCATAGATCATGGATCAAGAGAATATCAGCAAATGGTAAAGCTGCGTGACGATATATTGCGTAGACCTCTCGGGCTAACATTTGATCCCAATGAGTTGGAGGAAGAGAAAAATAATTTAATGATTGGAGCTTTTGAAGATGACAATATACTTGGATGCGCCATGCTTGTTGAAGAAAGTTCGCAGATAGTAAAATTGAGGCAAATGGCGGTTTTGAATGCGTTGCAGGGCAAAGGAATTGGCAGGGCTCTTATGCAATTTGCCGAAAACCTGGCAAGAGATCACGGTTATCGAATTATCACAATGCATGCGCGAAAAAATGCAGTAGGCTTTTATGAAAAAATGGGCTATAAAGTGAAAGGTTCAGAATTCACAGAAGTGTTAATCCCTCATTATGAAATGGAGAAGCCACTGTGATAGCTATTGCTTATAATCCATCACATTAATTTTTTCAGTGCAAAAATTATATTCTACTTCGTCGTTGCTACTCACAATCACCAGGCGATTGCGACTATATTGAACCACTAATCCGTGGTACAATTCAACTCCGGCCGTGTCAAGACTTGTGCATGGCTCATCTAAAAATAATACCGGCGTATCTGAAAAAAATGCTTGAGCAAGTTTAACTCGCTGCTTCATTCCGCTGGAGTAATAACGAATTTGTTTGTTCACTGCTTCCTGCAAACCAATGATAGCGACAATTGACGCACTGTCTACCGTTGGAAGCCAGCGTTTAAAATGGATATGAAATTCCAAAAACTCTCTTAAGGTCATTTCTTCCACCAGTTCCAAATAAGGTGCGCAAATAGCCACATTGCTGTAAATGTCTTCATTTGCCACCTGACCGGGGCCGATTGTCCATTCACATTTCCCTTCGCTTGCCTGCATTGCGCCACTCAGCACTTGTAACAAGGTGCTTTTACCTGACCCATTGGGCCCGATAATGGCGTACGAACTATTTTCTTGAAAAGTGTAAGTGAAGTGGCGAAAGATCCAGTCGCGGTTGAAACGTTTGCCGGCATCAGTCAACGATACCTTCATCGCCGTTGGTTTTTGAAAAGCGTTTAATGATCCCACGTTGTGATGCCCTGATAAATTGAACGATCTCATCACGTTCATCAGTGGCAGGAAATTCCTCTTCAAGATATTCCACGGCCTGCGAGATATTCAACCCCTTTCCATAGATCACGCGATATATTTCCAGGATATGATTAATTTTTTCCACGGTAAATCCTCTTCTCTTCATCCCTATGGAGTTTACGCCGGCATACGAAAGCGGTTGACGCGCAGCTTTGATATAAGGAGGAACATCTTTGCCGACTAATGAGCCGCCACTTAGCATAGAGTGCGAGCCAATATTTACAAATTGATGGATAGCACACATTCCTCCCAATATAGCCCAGTCTCCAATAGTGACGTGACCGGCGACTTGTGTGTTATTACTCATAATGCAGTTATCACCCACGATGCAATCGTGCGCCAAATGGCAATAAGCCATGACGAGACAATTTTTCCCGACCTCAGTTTTCTCTCTCACTTTTGTGCCGCGGTTCACAGTCACATATTCCCGAATGGTGGTGTTGTCACCTATACAAACAGTCGAATATTCGCCCTGGAATTTTAAATCTTGTGGAATAGCGGCGATGACAGAACCGGGAAAGATGCGACAATTTCTGCCGATCCGGGCGCCTTCCATGATGGTGACACTCGATGCGATCCATGTTCCTTCTCCTATTTCTACATCCTGGTGTATGACAGTGAATGGATCAACCTTTACATTCGTTGCCAGTCTGGCATTTGGATGAATATAGGTATGAGGATGAATCATGCAGTTCTTTACAAAAATGTCACGTTATAAAACGTGACGTGCAAAAATAGGCGGAAATAGCTAATTGCCGTTAGGTTTTTTTATTGCCGTACTAGTGCAGTAGTTGTGTTAAGTTGTCCGCATCAAAGTCAAGTTAGCGTCTTCGAGGTCACCTGGTGATACCATGTTTGTTAAACCTGTACGTGAAGCTCCCTGTTGACAGAATCATGACGCACATCATAAGGTTTTTCCAGAACCTCCGTGTAAATTTGCCCTTCGTGCACCAACCACCCGATATATTGGCACTTGCCTATAAGCAGGCTCCTATGCAGGAGCATTTGCATTTACTACATGAAAAAGAGCGGCAGATTCCCGGGTCGGTAAATTATGCGATCAAAAGGTACCATCGCCATAATCAGTGGAATATAGAAGACACCGGGATAATGGTTTATCATTATGAAAAGGCTAAGCCCAGGGAAAATTATCTTGAATTGAAATTTTGTTTGACAGGAAATGTTTACTGCAGGCAAAAGGACACAGAATGTGATATGTGCCGATTCAACGCATCTTCAAATTGCCCGGAGAGGGTAGAAAGTGTGGATGTATTAACTTTCAAATTTTCACCTGTCCACCTTTCGCAATTCATCAAACAGAGAAAAACGAGCGATACTCTTACAGAAGACATTTTGAATTTTAACCACGGTTCTTCATTTACAAAGATCCTTCCCCTTTGCGGTAAAACAAGATTGGTAATCGAGGCGTTGCTCAATCAAACTTACACAGGGAGTCTTGAAAACATTTACATCAACGCGCAAACGCAGATGCTTCTCCTTTACAGCCTGGATTGTATGGTGGGCGAGAAGGACCTCGATGTGATTAACTGCAAGTTTCTCGCAAACGAAGCCGACCGGGAAAAGATTTCAAAAGCAAGGCAAATTCTAATTGATCATATTGGCGAGCCTATAACAATCAAAGCGCTTAGCCGCAAAGTAGCGATCAATGAATGTTATCTCAAAAAAGGCTTTAAGGAGATGTTTGGTACTACGATATTTGATTTTTACCAAGGTCAAAGAATGGAACATGCCCGATACTTGCTTTATGAAAAAGGGCTAAGTGTTACAGATGTGTCAGTAATGCTCGGGTATTCTTCTATTTCACATTTCTCGACCGCATTTAAAAAACACACAGGTCTAAAACCTTGCGAGTTGTTACTGCGCTGATATTTCCTTCAAACTTTCCCTGGCGGCGTCAATCGTATAATCTATGTCTTCTTTGGTCAAAGCATTGCAAACGAACCAGCTTTCGAAGGCGGACGGCGGAAGATAAACTCCGCGTCTTAACATTGCGTGGAAGAATTTATTGAACAGCTTGATGTCGGCTGAACCTGATGTAGCGAAATCAACAACAGGCTCTTTGCTAAAGTGAACGCTTATCATCGATCCAACCTGGTTGATCACGTAAGGAGTTTGCGATTCTTTCAACACTTTATTTAGGCCACTCGACAGATAACTCGTTTTTTCTTCTAGCTCGGAAAAAATCGAAGGATGTTCGTTCAGTGCTCTCAATAAAGTATATCCCGCAATCATTGCAATTGGATTTCCACTAAGCGTTCCTGCCTGGTAAACATTTCCAAGTGGAGCTATATGCTTCATGATTTCTTGCTTTCCACCGAATGCACCAACTGGCATTCCACCACCAATTACTTTCCCGTAAGTCACCAGGTCAGCATTTATGTTGAATCGTTCTTGCGCACCACCCCGCGCTAATCGAAAACCTGTCATCACTTCATCAAAAATCAAGACAATGTTTTCCTGGTCGCAAATTTTTCGCAGGCCTTCCAAAAAGCCTGGTGCCGGCGGAATGCAGCCCATGTTGCCTGCTACGGGTTCAATAATGATCGCGGCGATCTGATCTTTGTTGTCGCTCACTAATTTTTCAACCGCCTCCAGATTGTTGTAGGGAGCAGTCAATGTATCATTGGAAACACCACCCGTTATGCCCGGCACCGTTTGGATATTAAATGTAGCCACACCGCTTCCTGCCTTTACTAAAAAAGCATCTGCATGACCATGATAACACCCTTCGAATTTGATAAACTTGTTTCTACTTGTGAATCCCCTCGCCAATCGAAGAGCGCTCATGCACGCCTCGGTGCCACTACTCACCATTCTAACTAAATCAACGTTTGGTGCCATACTCTTTATTAGTTCAGCCATTTCAATTTCGAGCTCCGTAGGTGCACCAAAGGAGGTTGAGTCCAAAACCTTTTCCTGGATTGCTTTTATTAAAGGCTCGTAAGACCCCATGAGTTTATGAAGTCGATGTAACGATTTCCGTCCGCATCGTACAGATAGGCTCCCTTCGCATTTTTGATGAAGATGGGTGTGCCTCCAACAGATTTGAATGCTCGTACGGGAGAATTGACTCCGCCCGGTATACTCTGTTGTGCTCTGCTAAATAGTTCCTGGCTTTGGGTGATGTTCATGTTTTTGGTTTAATCACCACATAGGCACAATAGGCTCATAGGGTAGCATAGAACATCTATGTGTATCTATTGTGTCTATGTGTCTATGTGTTTTTACCTGTTGAATAGTCTTGTTGTAGTACAAGTGTGCGACGCAATCGAAGTTTAATAAGATTACTGTCGCTGGTTACATAATAATTACCCCAACAATCTCACGGCGTCTTTTGCAAAATACGTGGCAATTAGATCGGCGCCTGCTCGCTTAATCCCTGTAAGTATTTCCAGGATTGCCTTGTCTTCGTTTAGCCAACCCATTTTAG
>VBAU01000488.1 GCA_005883855.1 Bacteroidota bacterium | reverse complement strand
GACAATATTTGAAGGCGACATTGGATCTCAAGTGTTCTACTCCACCCTGTATCTTGGCAACGTTCGTCAAAAGCGATATGGAAATTTGGGAGTGATAACGAAAATCTGCCTCAGTCGCTCACCATTTGAACGTGTGACACAGTCAATCAGCCAATAAAGACATCTAATTATCCACAATAGCCGCCTAGAAACAGCGGCTTTCTTAAATTGTGTTCCGCTGACATCCCATTAACCTCAATTTTAGGCTCGCCACCGACCAGGCGTGGCCAATCAACGGCATCGTCAGTGAACAGCAAATCAAATATTTGACCTTATATAGCTTCATTTGAGTTTGACAAATCTCCAGGGACCCTGGTTTGGGTTTGACAAGGCGAGCTCGAATATTTGAAGCCAAATATTTGAACATTTGATGTCGACTACCCGATTAGGCATTCTGAATTCATGGTGGCCAATCAGATCCTTAATTTTCAGCCACAAATTGACTTTCTCGCGCTCTGATTGGTCAGTTTAAACTAAAAGCGCAACAGGTCCAAGATCACCACTTACTGACCTGACGAAGAAGCACTTTTTCTTGAATCGACGATTTCACTCCAAAGTTCATCGAAATCATAGGGAATCCATCTGTTTTTTATGTTATTGATTGCGCTAGAACACACTACGATACTCAAATCAACGAAATCATCAAAATATCACATAAAATCGTCATGTTCATCTTGCCACGTCATCATCAAATTCTCTACATCCATTCGATCAAGCACTCCCTCGATGAGTCCAGACAATAGCCAGTGATGTAAACACTCCACTGATTCCACTGATTCAGTAGAAAGACGATTTCGACGGTCCCTCAACGTCAACTTTGCGCTACATGTGTTAGCTCTTGCTTTTTACTAAGGTAATACTACCTACTAAACACCCTCTCCACTTCTGCTGACATCGAAGGGATAGAGTATAGCTCATATGCCATCCTTGCCAATGTCGGATACACTGTTTCGTTTGCTCTCCACCATGCTATTAGATCGAAATTCCAGTTCGCTTCCCGAGTCAACAAAGTCAACTTTGGCGATTTCAAATATCGTTCAAGTTCATCTTGTATATCCTCCTTCCCAAACCGAAATCCTATAATGTCAAAGTCTTCGTCTTCTTCTGCCTTTCTCTTGTGCGTTTGATGAGAATTCACGGTTGATGACGATGTGCCAGCATCGTCATCAATGCGAAATTCTTTATACATTTTCTGAGTTTTTTTGTAGACTCCTGCATGATGTACAGCATCCCAATGATACTCGAAATACTGATACTTCTGACGGGGGTCGAGTACCATTGCTACAATGTATGCCTCTGTCTTGTCTGTTAACTCGTAGTACTTTGACAATAATTCATGTGCATGGTCAATGCAAGTTGCTAAATGAGTTAGCTTTTGGAGTGGAGGCTGGTTTTTCTTCTTCTTGTCAGGTTTCTCGATGTTGTACTTCTTTCTCGTCTTCTCTAATACTTCTAGAAGCATATCGAATCCCCAAAGGACTGAACCGATTGAGCCGAGCGGCGTATTCTTCTCTTGTCCCATTTTCGTCAATAACTTGAATGGCTGCAAAAGCATAGTAACCGCATCTAAATCAACCCAATCTTGCTCTGTCAATCGGTCGTCTTCAAGTTCATCGATATCACGACAGTACATATCGAGATGACGACGATTATCAATAGCGTATTCAACCATATCCATTACACTGCCCCACCGAGTGTCGTTGTCCATTACAGGTACCCTCAACTTCTTTTGTGCTTCTTTCTGTAGCTCGTCCCTGACAATAGAGTATGCCTCTCGACGTTGAGGACTTCCCCGGATGTATTTGACAATATTATGCAACTTTCCCACAGCCCCAAAGGACCTCCACTTCTTTGTCGCATATTCACGCTTCTCTTCCTCTGTTATACCTACCATCGCTGGATATTCCTCCAATTCCTTCACTTTGGGCCCGAACAACAGTCCTTTAACAGCGATTTGCATCTCGTGTGCAAAACAACGGAGTCGTCGTTGATCTGGGTCGAATCCATCATATCCCTCATCACGCAGGTATTGATCTAGCCATTCGACAGATGTATTGTTATTCGTTGCGTTGTCGCCGACATAATACCCAAACCTGGTGTGGCTATCATATTCCTTCATTACCGGATACACCACATCCATAATATTCTCACCAGTATGTTCCCCATGTACTTCTCTGATTGCTAACAATGCAGATTTCACCTCATAGTCCTCCGCCATCCAGTGGGCAACAATCGCAATCATTGCCTTGTGGTTTGGTGATGTCCACAGGTCGTACGATATGTGGATTCGGGATCGAGCGAGTGACAGACATTCTTTGATGGTTGCTTTGGCAGTTTCGAAGTACTTGGTGATGTCTCGACCGATGGTTCTTGCTGACATGAGTGCATTTGTTGATCTTGGGTCTAGATGCTCGAATATCTTACGAAGAGCTTGGGATTCGGTCTCATTGAATGAGTGACGACGTTCAACAATCCATTCGACAATCAGTTTACGCAAGACATCAAGACGAATCGGTGGTCTTCGATAATTGTCAAGAGTGGACTGTTTTGTGTCGATTGGTGCTTTGGGATCAGGTATTCCGTGTGCCGCATTGAGATGCTCTCGTTGATTTGTAGTTGCTTTACCGGCCGACATAGCATAACTATGTCCACAGTGGTTACATTGCCATCGATCCTGTCCCTCATGAATGATCTTCTTCCCATGATTCCAAATATATGACGTTTTTCCGCCGTCCCTTTGGCTTGTTGATGCTGACATAGTTGGCTGACTTGGGGGACTTGGAGATGACGTCAAATCGATCGATGGTGATGTTGACGATGACGGGCCAGGCAAAAAACGTACTATAGGGCCCGAACTATGGATTTTCGACTTCGTAATGAGCTGCTTTTTGGGTGGCATTGTCAAGGAC
>VBAU01000099.1:14127-14696 GCA_005883855.1 Bacteroidota bacterium | reverse complement strand
AGCTCGCTGCCCATGGCACAAGGCCCTGGTTAGTAGCAGTGGCATATAAACCTCCATTTTCGATGTAAATCGGATTCCATCTTGTTCCCAATTGTAACCCGCGGCCACGAATATTCACCTTTGGCACATCAAATTGCGCAAATCCTTTTATCAAACGCTGATCGCCAGGTTTAAAATCCTGTATAAGTCTTTCGCTTGCAAAAGTGTATTGTGCAGCCTCGCCAATAAATGCATATGGGTGATAAAAGGATGAGGAAATATCATTGGTACCACTAGGATCCATCCCGAATTTGAAAATATTGTCGGTTGCGCGAATCCCTTTGTCGGTTAACGCTTTGATCTGGGTCCAATCTGCCGCGGTCATATCCTTTATTTTTTTATTGACAAGCAGATTGCGCGCCTGCAGGCTATATATCTGTCGCTTCCATGAATCAGGGGAAACAATATTTGTGTTGTCATTAAAAGTGGCAACAATAGCGGTCATTACATCATTATAATCAGCTCCCGGATTAATTGTTGCGAGAGTCGCGAGACAATCATTTAATACCTTGTCAGCCTCCGCCATGATA
>VBAU01000099.1:10985-14106 GCA_005883855.1 Bacteroidota bacterium | reverse complement strand
TAATCACTCCAGCCAGGTACATGGAACCGATCCTCGAGTAAGCATATCCTTTCCACCATTGGGCCCAGGCTTTTAATGTAGCCCTTTTTGTGTCTGCATCTCCTGAGAATGAAATGTCGGGATTTTCGAGTGATTTCAGTAATTGGTTACTTTGAGCGATAATATAGTAGCACGATGACCACTCATATTGAAAAGCATTTCTTTCACCGGCATCCCTGCTGTTGAATCCCTGGAGCTGCGTCTTTTGATCAACGCCATTTGGATTAATGACTACCTGGCCACTCGGCAAGGTCACACTGTAAACCTGGTTTACCCATCGTAATCCCCAATTACCATATGGCACGAATGCTTCGTCACCCAAAATGGTGTGATTGGTCAGGGCGATTTGAAAGATGTTGGTGTTTCCCTCATCAGGAACAAATGCCACCATTTTCTGTATGATGCCCAATGCGAAACTTTTTAAACCTGCTTCGGTAGATAGTGATTGCTCGGGTGTCGGCAAGTTAGGATCTGATAATTCAAGTTTTGACTTATCACATGCCGCTACCACCAACAACAAGATGAAAACAGGTATGATATATTTTTTCATAAATGAATGCTTTGCTGATTAAAATTGAAGGTTGATGCCAAATTGATAGGATCTCAGGTTGGGAACTCCGAAGTAATCTGTCCCGATGTTGCTGCCAGCTCCAACTGTAACATTACCCTGGCTATCTTGAGCTGTTGTAGCTTCCGGATCTAGTCCTGAATACTTTGTTACGGTGAACAGGTTGCGACCAGATGCCATCAGCACCACATTCTTAACCCATTTTTGTTTGAATGGAGCGGCTAAGGTGTAAGAAAGCGTAAGCTCCCTCAAGCGAAGGAAAGAGCCATCCTCTACAAAGAAACCAGTCCTCTGTACGCTGTTATACAAACTATTCCAATAATTCACATACGCACCGGTTTGGCCATTTATAGTGACTTCTTTATCGAAATCTTTCTGGATCCTGTCTCTGAACATCCACTGCTTAGTAAGATTATAAACTGAATTTCCATGCACCCAATCAAATTGGAATGCAAGGCTCAGGTTTTGTTTGAATGTAACCGTGTTGAAGAACGACGTGTTGAATTTGGGGTAAGCATTGCCCACGATGCTTTGGTCATTGGGATCAGTAAGCACCACGCGCTTTGTAGTTTTACTTACTACCATTCCATTTACAACTTCATAATCGCCGGCGTTGGCAGGGTCGATGTAGGGAGTTTTGTCCGGTCTTAATTGATTGACGTCATGCAAAGCGGTAACTGTGTAAAAATTTCCAAGAGCTTCACCTTGTTTTACGGCAAACACGCCAGATACCACATCCTTTCCATTCTTCACATTGGTGACTTTGGTTTTAAACGCTCCAAACCTGACACCAAATTGCCAGCCGAGTAATTTAGAAGCATACATATCTGCATCCAGGCTAAGGTCGACACCTTTTACCTCGAGGTCGATTAAGTTCTCGGCCACATTTTGAACACCGCTTGATGGCGGAAGTTCAGCCAGGTTTACGATGTCGTTGTTTTTCTTCTTCCATAGACTTCCAGAGAAATTTATTTTTTGTAGCCAATCACCAAGCATCGGCTTATAAGTGAGATCGGTTCCCAGTTCAAGTTCTTTCACTATCTGTACTCCCAATTCAGGATTACCTTTTGTGTTTTGTAAAAACAGTGCTGTGGTGTTTCCGAGTGTAGTAGTGCCGAGAGTGGTTTGCCTGTTGTAATAATTACCATTGAATTCATGTGGAGGAATACCTGCTTCTCCATATGCGCCTCGGATTTTCCATTCTGTTAATTTCTTAGACTTCAAAAGCTCGGAGATTCTGAAATACCCCGTAGCTCTGCCGAAATTGAAAGGTTTTTTCTGGTCACCAAATTCGGAATTATAATCTGATCTGAATCCGCCGGTAATGCCAAACAGATTACCCCAGTCCACCGTTTGGTTGAAAAGGTATCCAAACGTCAAATATTCGAAGCTGCCATCGCCGCTGGTCTTTTGCTCGGCGGTTGAAATGATGAACGGAGGATATTGCGGCAGATTGAGCCCTTGAGAAAAGAAATTATTGTAATCTAATTTTCGATAATCATACGAAACCTGGGTGGCGGTTTTAATCGGAAGATTCATATGAAAATCTTGCTGGAAATCGAATCGGAGATATGCCGTGGCAAGTGAGTTTTGGTAGATTGACTTAGCATAGTCGCGTCTCATCGAACCTTTGGCCGAAGGCCCCCAGAAAGCTATATCGACCTGTGGAGCTGCTTCTTGGTTTTTATAGAAGTCATTAAACTCAGATGTCCACCATTCAACACCATATTTATAATCGAGTTCTACAAATCTTGGAAACTTGTAATTCAAGTTGGCATTGTTAATGATCCTTGTGTTTTTCCCATTCCTGCTATGCCAGTCGGGTTCTGAAAGAACGTTTAGCTGATTCTCGTCTCTTGGTCTTACTACGATAAGATCAGTGCCAGCGTACGTTGATTTAAAGTTGATCCAGGGAAAGGAATTCAGTAATTCAAACCGATTATTGTTTGCGCCGAGAAATAATACATCCGGGTTAAACAGGATGCGATCGGTTACATTGTAAGCTCCGGAAAGCAAATCCTCATTCTGGAAAATTATTTGATTCGTATTTCGAAAACTAAATCCTTTGAAAAGATCAAAGCCCAGGTTACTCGACAGGTTCATCCTGGTGAGTTTATTACTGAGCACACTCTGCTGGTCTAGTCTTGAGAAGGTAAATGAATAATCTGATTTTTCACCGCCACCCGCAAGATTCAGTGAATTGCTAAATGAAACGGCTTGTTGATATGCCTGCTTTAAATGATCATATAGAGGCAAGCTGGAAGGATAGCTTTTATCATTTTTTAGGTCAAAGTTGGTATTGAAATCTTCTTCAGCGGGATCTGGCCATTGGCCATTCGCATCTGGTGCCAATACGTTCCCATTTTGGTCCAGGATGTTTCCTTGCGCATCTGTTTTGTAGTGATGTTTTTTGGCGACGAGATCATTATCCATAAGGGCGTTGTCAATGCTCACCTTTGATTGCAGAGAAATTCCGATTCGCCGATTCTTACTTCCTTTCTTAGTAAATATCTG
>VBAU01000099.1:9384-10932 GCA_005883855.1 Bacteroidota bacterium | reverse complement strand
TCAACAAGAATGATCGGGTTTGTAGAACCCAGTGAATTTACCCCGCGTAAAATGATGTTGGCTTTTTGGCCGGGTTCTCCTGATGGCATTTGAATCTGTGCACCCGCTACCTTTCCCATCAATGCCTGGTCAACAGAAAGAATGGCGGTTTTAGAAAATTCCTTGCTGCTTACACTAGCCACATCAATAGAAAGTTTTTTCCTTTCAGTGGCCACGCCAGTCCCGGTTACTACTACCTCATGCAAAGAAACTGCGTCGATCGCGAGGTTTACATTAACGTTTGATTGACCCGCCACGCTTACCTCTTTTGTGATGTAACCAACACCCGTGAATACAAGTGTCGCATTTTCGGGAGCGGTCAATGAAAAAGTTCCGTCAATTTTTGTGGAGGTACCTGTTTTGCTGTTTTTGACATTTACTGAAATGGAGGCCAGCGGAACTCCATTTTCATCGGTAACCTTACCTGTTACCTGTTTCGTCTGGGCGAGCAAGCTAATTTCCAGGCAAAACATGCATAGAAGAAGAAAGAACTTACGCATGTAGTTAGTTTTAAGATTAAGAATTAAAATACCAGTTGGAAGCGTCGAAACAACTCTCCGAAAGAGTCCCTGCGGGCCCTCGGAGGCATGGGTTATTCATGTTGCTGACAGTGAAACAATAACTTTTGATGCAATTGTTTCCGCTGTTTTTAACTGAAACCGGATTTAGATTGACTGAAGAATGAAAAAACGAAAATGAAAAGAACGAGAGGAGATGTGAATGTTAGTTAGTGTGGTGAGAAAAGTCCGCCATCAATTTTCAATATTGAACTTGTCTGCATCTTTCCAAAAGGGAAATCTCTCCCTTATTTTCTCAAGATGCGAGCTTTGCAGATTAACTATAAAAATATCCTCTTCATCTTTTTTATGATAAAGAATTTCACCGAGAGGATCAATCACCATGCTGTCACCAGAATGATAAATTTTGTTGCCATCTTCACCCACCCGGTTAACGCCAACAACGTAGCACTGGTTTTCGATCGCCCTTGCTTGCAGCAAAGTTTTCCACGCAACATTTCTTTTCTCGGGCCAGTTGGCAACATAGATAAGAACGTCGTATTCAAAACCGTTTCCGAGCTCACCACGCCGACTATCCTGCCGACTCCACACCGGGAACCTTAGATCATAGCAAACCAACAAATTTATTTTCCAGCCTTTGACTGATGCGACTAGTCTTTTTGTACCTCCGCTGTAGTGCTGGTCTTCATCACCGAAGGCAAATAGATGACGCTTGTCGTACGTGCCACATTGTCCATTGGGCAACATCCAGATCAAACGATTGAAGTAAGCCTGTTGCCCTTTCCTGGCCGAAATGCGTTCCTTAATAATTAAACTTCCTGTGAGAATAATTTTTTTCTTCGCCGAAATTTTTTTCATCCATTGTACCGTTTCGCCGTCCATCGGTTCGGCAAATCTCTCCGGTTGCATACTAAACCCCGTGCTAAACATTTCTGGCAACACTACAATTTCTGTTGGCTCGGAAATTGAAAGGATTTTTTCTTCCAGCATT
>VBAU01000099.1:0-9349 GCA_005883855.1 Bacteroidota bacterium | reverse complement strand
GCCTTTTTATCTTCCCAATGTAGGGTTGTTTGAATACCGGTTATTGAAAGCGCTGACATTTGTTTTATTATTTGTAATCGCCTGTAATGATTTTGACAAGGGGTTTTTTGTCGCACATTACCTGTAAAATTAATGTTAAGAGAATTCAATGTTCATTGACCGCAAAATCTCATTAGACGTAAGCTTCGTAAATTTGTTTATGATAAGATGTTTATTGATCTGTGCGCTTTCTGCCGTGCTTCAACAATGTACTTACTCGCAATCATCAATAAAAAATAAAGTTATGAGTGATAATGAAACGAAACCTGTCTCCCCGGAGGACAAGAATCCCGTTTACTCCCACACGGATTCTTCGAAGGTGGTATTAAGCGATGAAGAATGGGAAAAGATTTTGCCTAAGGACGTATATCATATTGCGCGTCAGAAAGGAACCGAGAGACCATGGAGCAGTCAATTCGAGAATTTCAATGAAATAGGAACATATTACTGCGCGGTTTGCGGTAACGCGTTATTCAAGAGCGACACCAAGTTTGAAAGTGGTTGTGGATGGCCCAGCTTTTATGAGCCAATCAGTAAAAGCAGTATCATCTACGTACCAGACAACACACAAGGAATGCAACGCACCGAAGTAATGTGTGGTCGTTGTAAGTCGCATTTGGGACATGTGTTCGATGATGGCCCTCAACCAACCGGACTACGCTATTGTATTAATGGAGTCGTGCTCGATTTTGACAAAGCGAAAGAGGCAGAAAAGGCATATAATGAAGGCAGGAAGAATAGTGAATAATGAACAAGGAATGATGAATGATGAATGATGAATTATTTCTATTGGACGAGGGCTGATCTGGCGGACGCAGCTGTCTCTGATTAGGTCACTTCATTATTCACCATTCGTTGATCCTTGTTCGATATTCTCTCCCCCCATACTTTTAACGCTCCCTTTGTGTAAAAGGGAGTTTTTTATTTTATGATGTGGGTACGGATGGATACTTTTACCGCCCCAAAAATTTCAATATGAAAATCTTTATTAAACCTTTGTGCAGCCTGGTTTTCTTGCTGTCGTTCCTTTCCACAACTTTATTTTCCCAGATCAATTTGACTCAACCTATTCCGGTTGATCCCAATGTAAGAGTGGGCAAACTGCCAAACGGGCTCACTTACTATATTCAAAAAAATGCCAAGCCAGAAAAAAAGATGGAACTGCGCCTGGTGGTGAATGCAGGTTCTATTCTTGAAGATCCGCAACAGCGCGGTCTTGCTCATTTTATGGAGCACATGAATTTTAACGGCTCAAAACATTTTCCCAAAAATGAATTGGTTGATTATCTGCAAAAGGTAGGAGTGAAGTTCGGCGCCGATCTAAATGCGTACACCAGTTTCGATGAAACTGTGTACATGCTTCCTATATCCAGTGATGATCCCGAAATCGTGGAAAAAGGATTTACTGTTTTGGAAGATTGGGCCGGCAATAATTTGCTTGATAAAACCGAGATTGATAAGGAAAGAGGCGTCGTGCTCGAAGAATCGCGTCTCAGCAAAGGAGCACAGGAACGAATGCTGCGGCAATATTTCCCGAAACTATTTAATGGTTCCAAATATGCGGAGCGCTTGCCAATTGGAAAGGATACAATCCTAAAGACTTTCGATCCGGCAACCTTAGAGCGTTTTTACAGGCAATGGTATCGCCCCGATCTGATGGCTGTTGTCGTGGTGGGTGACATCGATCCAGCCGAGGCTGAAAAAAAGATCAAGGCCCATTTTAGTGGGTTCAAGAATCCGGCAAATGAAAAATCGAGACCGGCGATCACACCGATAGCGGCAAGAACGAAGGCCGAAGCAATGGTAGTGACGGATGAAGAAGCGACGAATACTATCCTGGAAATATTCAATTACGTCACACCGGCAAAGAAAACAAAGACCTGGTCCGACTACCGTGAATCAGTAAAAAAAGAACTCATCAATGCCTTGATCAACGAAAGATTGCAGGAGCTCACTCAAAAGGAGAATCCACCGTTTGTCTACGGGTATACCGGTATCGACCAATTCATTCGCGGCTACGAGGCGTTTATTTCTTTTGCTGTATTAGGCGATAACACTACCGAGGAAGCAATAAATGCATTGCTTGCTGAAACCGAAAGAGCCAGGAAATTCGGATTCCTGGGTACCGAACTGGAGCGGGTAAAATCCAGCATGCTGAATGAAGCTGAAAGAGCTTTTCGTGAAAAAGATAAATCTGAATCGCGTAACCTGGTTTCGAGTTACATCAATAATTATTTGGAAGGACAGCCGATTCCCGGTGCCGAACATCGATATAAGTTTCTGAAGCAGGAATTGCCAGGAATTACGCTAAAAGAGATCAATGACGCAGCAAAAAAAATGCAGCCTCCCACGAATGCTTTTGCACTTGTTACGGCGCCAACCAGTACAAAAGGAAAACTCCCTTCAAATGCCAATCTTGAAAAACAGGTTGTCGCTGCTGCCCGCCAGCAAGTAAGGCCCTACGAGGAAAAAGTGGTTGCTACAAATTTGATGGAGGGCTCCAGCGCCGCAGGAAAGATTGTGTCTGAAAACAAAAATGAAAAGCTCGGTACTACCGAACTTTCGCTGAGCAATGGAGTAACGATAACGCTGAAGCCAACCAATTTCAAGAATGATGAAATAATGATGGATGCATGGCGATGGGGCGGATGGCAACGCTTTCCGTTAGAAGAAAAAGACAACGCCAAGTATGCTGCTCAAGTGATCGGCGTGATGGGCGTGAAGGACATGTCGCCAACGGACTTGCAAAAATTTCTTTCCGGTAAGACTGTGGAGGTGCTCCCTTATCTAAATGATCATGAAGAAGGTATCCAGGGAAGCAGCAGTGTAAAGGACTTTGAAATTTTTCTTCAGCTCGTCAATCTCTACTTCACACAGCCCAGGAAGGATGAGGCATTGTTTAATTCGTTTGTGGCTAAACAAAAAGGATCCATACAATTTTATAAGGCCAATCCGCGGTATTTTTTCCAGGATACGCTGACGAAGATTCAATACAACAATAGTCCTTGGGTAGGCTTTTTGCCAACCGTACAGGAGTTTGAAAATTTGAAGCTAGACAAGATTATGTCGTTGTATAACCAGGTCTACGGCAATGCGGACGGAATGCACTTCACTTTTGTTGGCAACATCGATCCTGCGAAGGCAAAGCTTTTGTTCGAAAAATACCTCGCCTCATTGCCAGCAAAACCAGAAGAGCATAAATACAAAGACAACGGTGCGCGGCCAATCCAGGGATCCATCTTGGCGAACATCAAAAAAGGAAAAGAGTCTCAGAGCTTCATTAATATAATGTGGTCTGGGGAAACACAATACAATCGGGAAGAAAACATGGCTTTCCAGGCATTAATAGAAGCAATAAACATAAAAGTAATTGAAAAGTTAAGAGAGGACATGAGTGCAATGTATGGCGGTGGATTGAGTGGGTCAATTCAAAAGCGGCCCTATACGCATTATACGGTAGTTGCAAGCATTCCCTGCGGCCCTGAAAACGTTGACAAACTTACCACTGCCCTATTCGATATCATTAAAAAGGCGCAGGAGAAGGGTGTTGAACAAACGGATCTTGACAAAGTGAAGGAGACTTGGCGAAAGAAATACAGAGAAAATCTTCAGAAGAATGAAGCATGGCTGGACAATCTTTCCATGGCCTTTATTGATCAAACTAACCCGGAAAATATCCTGGACTATGAACAAAAAGTGAATGCACTCACTGTGCAGGACTTGCAAAAAGCCGCACAGAAGTTTTTGAGCACGTCCAATTATATCAAAGCCGTATTATACCCGGAAAGTGCAAATGTGGAAGAAGGTGTGAAGCGAGCGTTTTAAATTGTCGGGATAAATAATGATACACAGGGCCCGTGAAGGGCCCTGTTCCTTTTGACTGATTGCATCGGCGGGAATAGCTTATTTTCATATGAGAAACAGGAATGGAATATAGACACTTATCACGCTTGATTTACCTCGCAGCAGGATTACTAGTCGCGTTATGGTTCATTCACCTAACACTGCAGGTTATTCTCATTGTTTTTTTTGCGATCGTGTTGACAATCGTACTAAATGCTGCCGTTACCTGGCTCGAAATGAAAAGACTTCCCAGGACCATCGCCTCATTAATTGTTTTCTTTAGCGTCTTCTTGTGTTTAGCTCTGTTGGGCTGGATGGTCGTGCCAAAAATTGTGATACAAGTAAAATTGTTGATAGCAAATCTCCCTGACTACCTGGCTGGCTTAAATCAAAGAATTGCCAAATGGCTGGGCGAGTATGGTAATAATCAGCAACAGGCACAATCAATGTCAAACGCAATTACCGCTCTGCCACCAGTTTCATCGATAATAAATAGCGTGGGGCAATATTCCGTTCAGCTGTTCCGTAATTTATTGCTTGTCATATTCTTCTTTTGCCTGGTAATATACATGCTTCTCGCGCCAAGACCACTCCTTGAGTTTTATCTTTCACTTTTTCCAGATTCAAAAAGGGATAAAGCAGCAAAAGCGTTTTCTTATGCCTCTACTATGACGATTGGTTGGATGTGGTCAAACGTTGTTGCCGGAGCCATTCGTGCCGTCGTCGTGTGGTTTTTCTTATACTTTATGGGTATACCCGGGGTGTGGGTCTGGGCAGGCGTAACATTTTTTGCCGAGCTGATACCCAGGATCGGCTTCTATATTATGTCAGTGCCACCCATACTGATCGCATTGTCCATCTCGCCCATCACGGCATTATGGGTGGCGATCTTCTATATTGGGCTGGATGAGATCATCGGTGACTTCATTATTCCAAGAATTCGTTCCAGAACAATGAAAATTCACCCCGTTTTCATTTTAATTATGGTAATAGCTATGTCCACTGCTTTTGGCGTCATGGGCGCATTCATTGCTACGCCCCTTGCGGCCTTCATCAAGGCTTACTATGAAGTGTTTTACAGAAAAGAAGTACAAAAAGAAAAACATGATGAAAAAATTGAGGAGATGCTTTATAGGAAATAATGGGGTTGTTTGTCCTTTTGCGATGAGTCGTACCAATGCGTTGTGCCTGGGATTGACTAATTGGCAAGCAATCTCAAAATCTGAAATAGACAAATAATCTTCCAAAATTCTTGCTGTCATTTTCAATGCGATGGTAAAGTGGTTTGATGTGCGGTTGTTGTAAGAACCGCTCACACTTCTTCTTCAGTTGGCCGCTACCTTTCCCGGGAATAATTTCCACTTCGCGAATTTTTTTTGAGATGGCCTCCTCAAATGCTTCGTTCAAAGCTTTGTCAATTGCCTTACTGTTATTGTAAACATCGTGAAGATCAACTTTAATTCTGGCCATATTGTGGGCAGCAGCGAAGGTAAGACTTGAATTACTTTTTGGTAATATTCTTGCAACAATTTTAGCACTAAATAGGTCTTTATGGGATTTAAACAATATCATGAGCCTTCCAAAGAACTAAGCCAGGAGGTCAGAACCTTTGCCCGCATGATTACTTCCATGATGGAAGAAGCGGAGGCTATCAGCTGGTATGAACAACGGATAACGATAGAAAAGGACAAGCACGCAAGAGCTATCATGCAAAATGCACAAATGGAGGAGTTCAAACATTTCGGAATGGACCTGGAGTTCCTGCTGCGTAAGAAAGAGAAATGGAAAATCGTGCTACAGAGCATTTTATTCAAAGAGGGTGACATCGTAGAATTGGGCGAAGAGGGAGAGGAAAAGGTGGACTAAAAAAGGGATGCCTGAAACTGCTAATTATTGTTCTTCCACCAGCGATAACCAACGTACGCAGCAATTGCAAATGGAGCAAAAGCCAGGTACAAGATGCCACTGTTTAAGCCCTTTGCAGGCTTTTCTCCCATTTGTTGTGTCGTCTTGGTGCAAATCGAACACTGCGCAGGTGCAGAATTACTGACTAATGAAACAAGAAAAAGAAATGCTGATATAATTAGTATTTTCCTCACAGCGCAAAAATACTGAGAAACAAATTGCCAGCGAAAAAGGGTTGCCGAGTCACTGCGGGAGACTCGGTGTGCACTTAAAGCAATTGGCAGAGAAATAATTTCACTCGCTAAATTATTACGTAACGTTCACTATGCTCATCATTATTTTTGCTTATGCAAAAATCGAATCCCATTGGCGTCTTTGATTCAGGTTATGGAGGATTAACCGTGCTTAAAGAGATTATTCAGAAACTTCCCCGATATGATTATATCTATTTGGGGGATAATGCAAGGGCACCTTATGGCAACCGCTCGTTTGAAACAGTGTATCGCTACACGCTGGAGTGCGTGAAATGGTTTTTTAGCCAGGGATGTCCTTTGGTGATTCTTGCCTGCAACACGGCGTCTGCGAAAGCCCTACGAACGATTCAGCAAAACGACTTGCCGAAAATCGACCAGGAAAAAAGAGTTCTCGGTGTGATCAGGCCAACTACTGAAGTGATTGGTACGTATTCTGAGTCAAAGCATGTCGGAATTCTGGCCACCGCAGGAACGGTATCATCCGGTTCTTACGTGTTGGAAATACAAAAATTTTATCCCGACTTGAAAGTATATCAACAGGCGTGCCCGCTCTGGGTACCCCTGGTGGAAAATAATGAATACCACAATCACGGCACAGACTTTTTTGTAAAAAAATATATCCAACAATTATTGGAACAGGATGAAGCTATCGATACGATTCTCCTGGCATGTACACATTACCCGCTTCTCCTTGAAAAAATCAGGGAGTATTCGCCGGCCGACATGAAAATATTGACGCAGGGCGATATAGTGGCAGAAAGCCTGGAAGATTACCTCAGGCGCCATCCCGAAATTGAAGGCAGGTGCAGTAAAAGGGGTAGTAGGGAATTTTACACCACCGATTCAACGGAGGATTTTGATAATCACGCCAGCATTTTCTTCGGGCAGTCAGTTCAGTCAAAGCATGTAAACCTTGCGAACTAGCTGTGAGGAATATCGAACAAGGAATGTCGAACCGCAGAATGATGAAGTTGCTCCAGAACTTCGACATTCATCATTCGTTATTCGTTGTTCGATATTCTCACCCTTTTCCCCTACCTTTGCCGTCCTTTCACAAACCATGGGTGTGGTGACCCGTGGGGAGTTGCTGGTCGCAGGTTACTGGTTGCTAGTTTTCAGAAGCTGGTCAATTTGCATAGCGGCAAGCAACCAGGAACCAGTAACAAGAAACAAAAACGGTTATATGAAACGTACATTTCAACCACATCGGCGTCGACGCAAATCTGTTCATGGTTTTCGCAAACGCATGCAGACAGCCAATGGCCGTAAAGTGTTGGCTAGTCGCAGGAGAAAAGGTCGTACGAAACTGAGTGTTTCGGACGAGAGAAAGTTAAAATGAATCTCCTTCCTGTAAAAGGAAAGTAAGATTTGATAATACGATAGCTCTGGAGCTCAACTTCAGAGCTATTTTTGTTGTACGAAATCCTCGTTGATCAGTGGCTAAACTATTCACGTTAAGCAAGAGCGAAAGGCTGAAAAGCCGGAAACAAATTGAGCAACTGTTCAAAGGAGGGAAAAGATTGCCTGTTTCGCCTTTTTATATTTATTACTTGCTCCGTCCACTCACGACTCGCGACTCCGGACTCACGCTAAAATTTGGTGTCGGAGTAAGCGCGAAGAATTTTAAAAGAGCTGTTGATAGAAATAGGATAAAGAGATTGGTACGTGAATCTTACCGCTTGCAGAAACCGAATTTCAGAGAAGTCGTGAAAGCCAACAATCAACAGCTAAATCTATTTTTTATTTACACGGGGAAGGAGTTACCAAATTATAAGGTCATCTATGATAAGGTGGCGATAGCTTTACAAAAAATATCTCGAGAGATTGAAAAGCGGTCAGCGATATAACAGTCGAAAGCTCCTCCAGGCTTTGGGTATGATTTTAAGTCTTCCTTTTATTGCACTTATAAAAATATACCAGGTGATCATCTCCCCGTGGCTGGGACCCAAATGCCGGTTTACTCCAACCTGTTCGCAGTACGCTGTTGAAGCCTTGAAAAAATATGGTCCATTTAAAGGTTTATGGCTAGCCATCAAAAGAATTTCCCGATGCCACCCCTGGGGCGGTCACGGATATGATCCTGTTCCGTGAGCAGCGTAACTTACTCTGCAACAAAAATGGTTGCGGGATTATGCAAAAAATAAGAGCAGCCACTTGGCTGCTCGTAAATGACTTTCGCTGCTTGTCAACTGCTAAAATGCTCTTCCACTTTTTTCCAATTGATCACATTCCAAACGGCCTTCAAATATTCCGGTCTTCTATTTTGATATTTTAGGTAGTAAGCATGCTCCCATACGTCTACTCCCAAAATGGGCTTGCCTTTTACCTCAGCCACATCCATTAACGGATTATCCTGGTTCGGGGTTGATGTGATTTCCAGTTTCCCGTCCTTGAGAATCAACCACGCCCAACCGCTTCCAAATCTCGTTGTCCCTGCAGTATTGAATTTTTCCTGAAAACCTTCGAAGGATCCGAAGCTAGAGTTAATGGCATCAGCCAGCGCACCTGACGGCTTGCCCCCTGCGTTCGCTGAAAGAATCTGCCAGAAAAAACTATGATTCCAATGCCCACCGCCATTGTTGCGAACTGCCGGAGAGATTTTTCCTGCATTTGCAATTATTTGTTCCAGGGTTTTATTCTCGTGCTCCGTACCTGCAATGGCTTTATTTAAGTTGTCAACATAGGCCTGATGATGTTTGCCATGATGTATCTGCATGGTCTGACTGTCGATATGCGGTTCCAATGCGTCAAAAGCATACGGTAACGCAGGTAAGGTAAATGCCATAACAATAGATTTTAGTTTTGAATATTGCGATAGTTTCTGAAAAGAGTACAAAATTAATCCCTTAAAGTTTACACGTTGATGAATTGTTTCTTATTTCGAAACAGTTGAGCCCTCTTCGGCGCCGAACTCAACAGATCATTTGTCAATATTGAAATAAACAATATCTTGAACCAGGATCGAAACCTTCGGAACTCCGGATTGAAAACGCTTACTGCACTTTTTCAAAATAACAAATATGAAAGACAAACTCTCTCATGCACAATCCCGACGGACATTCATCAACAAGATCACCAAGGGTGCGATGGCTTACGCGATGGCACCGACTGTTGTTGCCGGATTGAGTGACGAGTACACAGAATTCTTGAAAAGAACAAAAAAGTACTCAGCAAATGACAATATCCAGATTGGTCTGATAGGCGCCGGTGGCATGGGCAATGCCGATGCAGACACGGCCATTACAGTACCGGGGGGAAAAATTGTAGCCGCCTGCGACCTGTACGACGGTCGGCTGGAAGCCGCAAGG
>VBAU01000466.1 GCA_005883855.1 Bacteroidota bacterium | reverse complement strand
TAAAGTGACGGCCAAATTTTTCAACCCGGCGGAATACATAACAAAAGCTTGCATACTTGAAGTGGCGGCGATCAGGTCTTTAGAAAGATGCATCGGCTTTCCAGTAATTTCGGCTAGACGAGTGGCGCATTTTTCTGCATACCCTGGTGACGCGGTAATACCGGTGCCAATAGCCGTAGCGCCCATATTTTCCTCGTATAGGTATGCTTCTGATTTTACGAGCGCATCAATCGCAGCATCAATCTGGTTGCCAAATCCATGAAACTCCTGTCCCACAGTCATCGGCACTGCGTCCTGTCCTTCTGTGCGTCCCATCTTGAGGACCTTACTATATTTGTCGCCTATTTTATGAAACGCGGCTGACAGTTCCTTTGCTTCCTTTACTACTTTATCATTGTGTAACAACAGTGCCACATGAATGGCAGTTGGATAAACATCATTGGTAGATTGTCCCATATTCAGATCATCATGGGGTTCTACATGTGACCACCCATTTCAAGCGCTACATTGGCGATCACCTCATTCGCATTCATATTGGCAGAAGTGCCTGCACCACCGTTGTACAGGTCAACCAAAAACTGGTCCTGGTATTTGCCATCGATTATTGCCTGGCATGCTTTCTCAATCAGGGCCAATTTTTCCTTACTCATTCTCCCCACGTCAGCATTGGCACGGGCTGCGGCCATCTTGACCATGGCATATGCTTTTACATAATCAGGATAAAATTTAGTCGGGATACCGCTTACCTGGAAGTTTTCCAATGCGCGGGCTGTTTGCACACCGTAATAAGCACTGTTCGGTATTTGTTTTTCACCCAAAAGATCTCTTTCAGTTCTCGTTCCCTGCGCAAAAATGTAGGTTGCGTTAATTAGAAAAATTAACACTAATGCGAAGTATTGATGTTTTACGTTTTTCATTTTCTTTAATTTTTAAAGGCGAGTTATAAGTGGGATCGGCTGCGTGACAGAGTTCCTAAAATTATAAAACACCCCAGTGAACTATTGTTGATCATACAGTTTACTGTTATGTATGACCGCGTTTTACAGTTAATTCAGATAATGAGAATGATTCCATTGTATGTTTGGTTCACGAATCAGTTGTTTGCTGCCTAATAGGAGGTGAAAATTGGTTGGTCGAAGATCGTTGATATTAAATGTGATTTGCCGAACAAAGTCGCAAAGAATTAATGGTAACAGACAAAAAAATCCATACCCGTGGCGATTTAAAAAAATTGTGCAACGAGGCAATAAGTGGGTGAAAATAAACCGGCATGTTTTATAAAATTTGGCTCATTATAGATTGTTATTTAAACATTCGAGTATGATATAAAGTAACTTGATGTGAAATCATTTTCGACGGAACGAATCGACTATCTATTACCCAAACAAATCAATTTATATGAAGAAACTTTTTGTAACTGTTCTCCTTGCCGCGGCAAGCACAGTTCTGCTGGCGCAGAAGGCCCGCCTGAATGCATACGGCATGTATGTTTTCGGCGATAAATTCGATTCCTACTATAGCACCAATAACTACTATAATGGCACGCTCAAAGGTAGTTTTCAGTATGGGCTAGGCGCTGAATTTATGATTAAACCACACAATTGTATTGAACTGATGTGGCAGCATCAAAGCACGACGGCTCCGACGGAATACGCGGGCGCGGGCGGCATATCGACCGTCAAGCATACAAGTTTTGACGTCAACATAGATTATGCGCTAATCGGAGGTGACGGTCACTTCCAAAAACCAGGTAGCAAGGTTGAAGGGTACGGTGGAATATTCCTGGGCATGGCTTTTCTTGGCGCCAAAAATCCGGATAACCAACAGCACTACACCGCTTCCAAATTCGCCTGGGGGCTACGCCTCGGTTGTAACATCTGGGCAAATGAAAAGATAGGAATCAAATTGCAAACACAATTGTTATCCATTTCCCAGGGAGCCGGTGGTGGTCTGTACTTCGGCACAGGTGGCGTGGGTGCAGGTGTGAGCTCCTATTCAAGTGTTTACCAGTTTCAGTTAGGAGGCGGGTTGACGTTTAAGTTGGCGCATTAGTCACATAATGAATAATGAGTGATGAGTGATGAGTGTCCGTTTGATGCGGGCCGCGTTCTTTAAATGATGGGTCGATAATCAAGAACTCATTACTGATTACTCATCCAACACGGTAAGATGAGAAGCACAAGGAATCTGCTACTGTGTTTGTTTGGCCTGGTCAGTTTGTATGCAAACAGCCAGGAGCTCGAGCCAAGAGCATATGCCGCCTTGCCAAAAAATCTAAATGCGATAGCTTTTGCATATGCTTTTTCCCGGGGCAATGTACTCAGTGATCCTTCTCTGCCAATTTCCAATTTTAAAGTAGACGTTCACGGTTTGGCGGGTGTTTACTTGCACACTTTTGCGGTGGGAAACAAACTGGCTCGTGTGCAGGTGAATGTTCCTTTCATGTTCATTTCAGGAAAATTGCAAATAAATGGTCGCGACACTTCTGGCGTAAGAAATGGTTTTGCAGACACAAGAATACGATTGGGCATCAATCTTACCGGTTCGCCTGCGCTGGGGCGAAAAGAATTCAGAGGCTACACGCAGAAAACCATCATAGGTGTAAGCCTCATTACAAATGTGCCAACTGGCTTATACTATTCCGATAAACGAATTAACTGCGGAAGTAACCGATGGGGACTTAAACCTGAGGTGGGCATTTCCAAACGATTTAAGCGGGTATATGCAGAGGCGTACGCCGGTGTGTGGTTCTATTCTGACAACCACAAATATTTAGTCGATAAGACTCTCCACCAGGAACCTGTGTTTAGCCTGCAGGTGCATTGTTCCTACTATTTTAAGAACTTGATGTGGGTGAGTATCAATACCACCTGGTTTAACGGTGGTAAAACATTGGTCGATGATAAGCCGCAAGGCGACTTGTTGGATAACTGGCGGATAGGCGCCACATGGGCCGTGCCCGTTGCGAAGGGTCAATCCGTCAAGTTGCAATTTCATACGGGTGCATTTACAGAGAGTGGGTACGATTACAAGACCGTTCAATTGGTGTATCAACGTATATTTTGACCAGGGGCGTCCGATCAAGCAACTATTAACTCAAAATAAAAAACCGAGATTTGATAAAACTTTTGATCAAATGAAAAAAACAATACAACTTCTGATTTCGGGATTGATTTGCACTAGCGCGATCTTTTCACAGGAGGTGGTTGCATCGAAAAGCGGAGCTCCGGGTACATGGCAGGAATTGGGAACGATCACGGTAAAATCTGAGTTGAATCATGACGATGTTGTGTTGGCAGGATTCAGCGAATACCGATCAATAAAGCTTAAAGCGGTTGACGCCCCCGTAAAGATTGTCAACATGAATGTGATAT
>VBAU01000098.1:16426-19712 GCA_005883855.1 Bacteroidota bacterium | reverse complement strand
TCATGGAAAATACAAACTACAAGGTCATTCTTCTTTAATTTATTCTTTAGCTGCATTAATCCTTGCAGGCAACTTCCGGCACTGTAGCCGCAAAATATTCCCTCCTCCTTTGCGAGCTTGCGCGCCATAATTGCCCCGGCCTTATCCGTCACCTGCTCGAAATGATCGATAACACTCATGTTATAATTCTGCGGTACGAAATCTTCACCGAAACCTTCGCTGATATAGGGATGCACTTCTTTCATGTCAACCTCGCCAGTGCGATAATATTTTGTAAGCAACGAGCCGTACACATCAATGGCCCAGGTCTGGATGTTTGGATTTTTTTCCTTTAAATACATCGCCACGCCGGTAATGGTGCCACCCGTCCCTGCCGTGCAAACGAGATGCGTAATCTTGCCATCCGTTTGACTCCATATTTCAGGTCCCGTTGTTTCGTAATGCGCAAGCCTGTTGGCCAGGTTATCATACTGATTACAGAAGTATGAATTGGGAATTTCTTTTGCCAAACGTCTTGCAACAGAATAATAGCTTCGCGGGTCTTCAGGTTCAACATTGGTTGGGCACACAATCACTTCCGCACCGAGCGCTTTCAAAATATCCGCTTTTTCCTTCGATTGCTTATCAGTAGTAGTGAAAATGCATCTGTATCCTTTTACACAAGCCGTTATTGCCAATCCCATGCCGGTGTTACCAGAGGTACATTC
Source organism: Bacteroidota bacterium (assembly GCA_005883855.1). Classification (GTDB taxonomy): domain Bacteria; phylum Bacteroidota; class Bacteroidia; order Chitinophagales; family Chitinophagaceae; genus VBAU01. The sequence goes on along the minus strand of VBAU01000098.1, from coordinate 19,005 downwards.
GATGATAGTTCCTCCAGGTTTCAACTTACCTTCTTTTTCCGCAACTTCGATCATCTTTAATGCCATGCGATCTTTTATTGAGTTGCCGGGATTGAAATAATCAACTTTTGCCAGCACCATGCATGGAAAATCCTTTGTGATCTTGTTGAGTTTAATCAGGGGAGTATTACCAATTGTCTCAAGGATGTTATTCTTTATATCCATAAATTTTATCTGAAACAAATTTAGCATAAAAAATCCCCCGCGAGCGGAGGATTTGTATTCAAAACGTTTTACTCATAATCGAACCAGCAGACCTAGTTTAAGATCGAGTTGATTAACCTTGCTGGTGAAGATTTCCGCGACCTGGTGTTGGTGTACCTGATTGGTCTGAAGATTGACAAAACTTACATTGTAGCCCTTTGAATCTGGATTCGTGTGGTCATCAAATTCCTGGAGGTGTTTTACGTTCAGATAACTGAGGGTTCCCCCGAATAGATAATTCGCTGAGAAGTCAAGCCACCAGTGATCAGAATTTGATTTCTTAAAGATTTTATTCATGGCAATTTTCAGCCCGGCGCCGGTTGCCGCCGACCAGGTTAGATCCTTAAATACGTTTCGATTCTCCAGGGGTTTGCAGCCATCAGGGTCATTCGGATCAGCAATGTAAACACTCGTAAAAAAATTGCTTAATCCTCCCTTTGCCACCACATATGGCGTAATGGGTTTACCCGGCATCAAATCTGCGCCAACAATAGCGTGTGCATTAAAAACGTTGCTGGTAAAGTTAACCTTGGCCTCAGTGGTGGACCCGTTTGAAAATGTATAGAGTTGCTTTTGATTTTTTACGGCATACACGCCAATGCCGTACTCGGTTCCTATCCACAACCAGTTTGTCGATTTCTTGAAATGATAACGAATGTCTGCTACCGCGCTGTGGGTTAAGTTGATGTTGTCGCCCATCTCACGAAGAGGGATCGCCATGGAATAACTGAAGTTAGTTTCGAACTGTGCGCTGGAAGAAATAGTGATACCAGCGAAAAAAAAGAAGTGTACAATTTTTTTCATAATCGCAGGTTTTAAGGCAATAAGAAGTTACAAAACCTACGTTGAAATAAATGTTAACGTAAAACAAAAACCCTCTCTTTCGAGAGGGCTTTCCTGATGGAATCAAATCATCAAGCTTCTTTAGGCATGTGTTTCTTTTTTGAAGCCAAGAATCTGTCCAACAACATTAACGCGAGCACGACATTAATGCCCATAAAGATGTTCACGTATGTATTGTTAAAAAATTTGCTGTAGTCCACATTGGTTACGTCAACGATACGGCCGCTGTCGCCAGCGTCTGTGTTCCAGTTGACCTGGCTGAAACCATAAATTAAAAAACCAAGGATAAGCGTGATGAAGAAAATGCCAATGCCCCAAACTATCTTTTTATCTATATACGTTCTGGTCGCCGGAGCGATTTGATATTTCGCAATCCCTTCCATCACATTCTTGGTAAATCGCATGGACGGCTCTTCCAGCGAAGATGTTTGAACCAGCTGATGTAGTTCCAGCAGCTCACGATATTTTTCTTTCCACTGCTGATTATCTGCCAGCAGTTTTTCAATGATAGACCTTTTTTCCGCGGAACCTGATCCATCAATGTATTCCCACAAACGCCCTTCCATGCCGCCATCCTCTAAGGAGGTGTTTATATTTTCGTTCATATCGTGTAATTTTTCTTGTTCACAACAAATTATTTTTTCGAATTCTGATACTGTTACAGGTTTCTCACTTCTTCCGCAAAATACTTCTCCATTTTTTCTTTCAATCGCCCTCGCGCCCGGTGTAACCTGACCTTTGCCGTGTTAACCTCGAGACCGAGTATCTGGCTGATCTCCTCCAGGCTTTGTTCGTTTTTATAAAACAAGGTTATGATCTCGGCATCGTCAGGATTCAGCATCGCAATAGCCTGGTTCACCATATTCTGCCTCGACTTCTGCTCCACCACATTTGCTTTGAACCCCGAGTCCTGGCTGTCGGCTAGCTCAAAGGTCCCCTCATCATCCAGAGACTTTACAAAAAAGTTATGCAGGTCGTATTCACAATCGTATAAAGCCACGTGCTGAATTTTGCCGTTCCCTTAAAGTCTGCCAAAGAGCGGTAAGCCTTAATAAATATGTCCTGCGAAACTTCCTCAGCGTCCTCCCGGTTCTTCGTAAATCGGAGAGTAAGTGTAAAAACGTACGATTTATACCGGTCTACCAGCGTGGCGTAAACATTGTGATCGCCCTTTAGCACCAGGCTGATGATTTCGCTATCCGAAGGTCCGGTTGACATCCTATTCTATATATAAGACTACAGTTTTACTTTTTGGGTTACATGCAAGTTACTGGTTTCTATTGAGCGGTGCCCGCGATACCCTTCCCTTTGAGGAATGCCGAGTCTGCAGCCCATGAAACACAGCTTTCGCGAAAAAGGTGGTAACCTCCAGTGAACACTTGTAGTCATAGTTAATGAGGGCTGATTTTAATGAAAAGTTCTTAGAACCTGTAACCTGGAGTTGAAATCAGTAGTCATAAGTAAAAAAAACACTAACATTTTAAAAAAGGACT
>VBAU01000098.1:13497-16397 GCA_005883855.1 Bacteroidota bacterium | reverse complement strand
GGACTTGGAGCTTTCGCCATGGTTTTCGGACTGCGTTATCTGAATAATAAAGAGAATATGGCAATGATTGAGAAAGGATTGAATCCGAAGCAGTTTGCCAACAGGCCCGTTCCTTTCCGCAATCTTAAATGGGGTCTGCTATTGATTGGAGCAGGGGTGGGATTGCTTTTAGCATTCTTAATAGATGCGCTCGCAATTCCCCACGAAATTGAGCCCGTTGCTATTTATTTCTCTTTGATTGCAATTGGGGGTGGTGTTGGCCTGGTAGCTTCTTATAAAATAGAAAAAAAGGAATTGCTGGATAGAGAACCCAATCGTTAACCCGCTAATCCCAAAAACGCGCCGTAGAAGCAGTTATAAAAAATCAGCAGCAAACTATATACGGAGTGAGTTTCATACTTGCTCCTTTGTCATTGGTGGACTCAGGTTTTTTCTCGACAACAACACATAACAGATATGCTCCTGATCATTACCCTATTAGTTTTAAGCTTACAACTTTTATCCGTGACTACATTAATTGGAAATTACTTCAAGCGCCTTCTTCACGGCTGGATCAGTCATGTTTAGCACCTCATAAAAACCTTCATACCTCCACTTGTAACGCGCAAGATAAGCCTTCAATCGTTGCTTGATACCAACCTGGTCCTTAGCTGAAATATTTTTCAGGTAAATCGTGTCCCTCAGAGCATATGTTACCAACTGATTCCATGCATCGTTAATGCCCGGGAACCTTTGCGCGAAATCTGTAGCCGATTTGTATTGATTAAATAAAGACAGGTTGTGTACGTAATAATTATAAACAAAATTATTGAATGTTGTTTCCAGGTATAATTGAGTCACGTTGCGCTGTATGTAGTTCGTGTCAATAGGAACAAATTTGTCCGGCATGATTCCACCACCTCCATATACTGGCCGTTTCTCAATTTTTGTAAGATAGATTTGACCCTTGTTTATCTTATTGGAGTCGGCATGCAGCAATTCTCCATCATGATAACGCTGCCAGATGTCTTCCATATAGACCTTCTTTCCCTGGTCATAAGGGCGTTGAATGCTTCTGCCCACGGGAGTGTAATATCTGGCCACTGTTAATCGAAGCGCTGACCCGTCGCTTAGTTCATATTGTTCCTGCACAAGTCCTTTGCCAAATGTTCTCCTGCCGACGATGGTAGCGCGGTCCCAGTCTTGCAAAGCACCCGACAAGATCTCACTGGCGCTTGCAGAGAGTTCGTCTACTAACACCACCAGTTTCCCAGTCTCAAAAAGTCCGGGACGACGGGCCCTATATTCTCGTCTTTGAGTATTTGCACCTTGTGTATAAACAATTAACTTGTTGTCATCGAGAAACTCATCAGCAATTTCAACGGCTTCATTCATCAGGCCTCCACCATTACCACGCAGATCGAGAATTAATTTTTTTAGACCCTGCTTCTGGAGATCTTCCATAGCTTCCATGAATTCAGCATAGGTGTTCTCTGAAAACTTATTCAGCTTAATGTAACCCGTAGATTTGTCTATCATGTAAGCTGCGTCGCGGGAAGGAACAGGAATGGTGCCCCGGATCACAGGGGCATTTATTTTTTCATTGTTACGTAAAATCGTCAAATAAACCTTTGTGTTACCCGGGCCGCGTATTAATTTCTTTACCTGGTCGCTGGTAATTGTTTTTCCGACGATAATCTCATCATTTACTTTCAGGATTCGATCTGCTACTCTTAGTCCGGCCTTATCGCCGGGACCCCCAGGCAGCACATAAAGAACATGCACGGTGTCATCAAAAATGTTGAACTCAACCCCAATGCCTTGAAAATTTCCCGCTATGTCTTCATTTACGTCATTCAATGAACTGGCAGGAATATAAACGGAGTGAGGATCGAGGCCGCTCATCATTTGTTGAATGGCCCCTTCTTCGAGCGTGTCCAGGTGTACCGAATCAACATACCTGAGTTTGATAAGATCCATTGCTTCTTCCAGTGAATTCCGTTTGTTTGCAGCAAAAAATCCTTTGTTACTTCCAGTTTGTTTGTGCAAGTTGAAACCGAAAAACATCCCGGCAATCATAACCATGGAAAAAATCAACGGAAGCCAAACCTGTAATTTTTTATTACCCATCTCTTTTCTTTCTTTGTAATTTGTTCGCAAAATACTGGATTTGCCTATAACGATTTAAGGCAGGTTCTTATTACAACAAAACTTTTACCGTTCTTGTTCCCTCAGCATGGCCATAACTAAATTAATCGCCGACAGTGGAGCTACTAAGGCCGAATGGTGCCTTCTTGATGGCAGTCGTAAGAAAACAATTTTCACCCAGGGCATTAGCCCTTATTTTTTAAATTCAGATCAGATTCGAAGTCTTTTATTGAAAGAACTGTGCCCTTTTTTAAAAAAGACCAACATCGATGAAGTTTACTACTATGGCACGGGCTGTGCAAATCCAGCGAACGCAAGGATGATAAGGAAGTCTGTGCAAGAAACCTTCCCGGGCGCTTCGGTACAGGTTACCCATGACCTGATGGCTGCGGCCAGATCACTTTGCGGCAGGCAAAAAGGTGTTGCTTGTATTTTGGGAACGGGTTCGAACTCTTGTTATTATGATGGCAAGAAAATTACAAAGAACAGCCCAGGACTTGGATATGTGCTGGGAGACGAGGGAAGCGGAGCTTACCTGGGGAAGAAAGTCCTGCAATATTATCTCTATAAAACGTTCGACGATGAAATAAAATTAAAATTCAACAAAAAGTATAAAACAAACGCAGTTGAAATTTTGGAAAATGTATATAAGAAGCCGCTACCCAACAGATACCTGGCTTCCTTTGTAATTTTTTTAGCAGAAAATCGCGGACACTACATGATCGAAAATATAATTGAGGATGGTTTGAATGATTTTTTCTTCAATCATTTAG
>VBAU01000098.1:9437-13403 GCA_005883855.1 Bacteroidota bacterium | reverse complement strand
CTTTGCGTCACATATGAAGTGAAATTAGGCAAAGTGCTAAAAAATCCGATGGAAGGTTTAATTGAATACCATGGCTGAGGCGATAAATAGGAATGAATTTGTAAAGGTCACGGAACAGGCTTCCGTATTCCATCATTTAGAAAAGATGAGCGTGCTGGAACTACTGACTCGCATCAACGAAGAGGATCAAACAGTACCAGGCGCAGTGTCGAATGCTATTCCACAGATCGAGGCGCTGGTGCAGGTAATTACCGATCAAATGCTCATGGGTGGACGACTGTTTTACATTGGTGCCGGCACGAGCGGCAGATTGGCTGTCGTCGATGCGAGTGAATGCCCCCCGACATATGGTGTGCCGCCGGGATTGGTGGTTGCCATTATCGCGGGCGGAGAAAGAGCAATAACCACTGCAATAGAATTTGCAGAAGACGATAACGAGCAAGGTTGGAAAGACTTGCAAGTTTACAATGTCTCAAACAAAGACGTGGTTATAGGAATTGCTGCCAGCGGAACGACGCCATATGTAATTGGTGCGTTGGAAGAATGCCGGAAAAGAGAAATTGTTACGGGAAGCATTTCCTGTAATCCGAACTCGCCTATAAGCGCTGCCGCGGATTATCCAATAGAGGTTATTGTGGGTCCGGAGTTTGTTACCGGTAGCACGAGGATGAAAAGCGGTACTGCTCAAAAATTGGTATTAAATATGATTTCTACAACTGTAATGATACAATTGGGCAGGGTAGAGGACAACAAGATGGTGAATATGCAATTGACCAATGAAAAATTGGTCGATCGGGGTACAAAGATGGTCATGGAAAGAACAGGTATGAATGATTACAATAAAGCAAAAGAAATTTTACTGAGATTTGGGAGCGTTAAGAAAGCGGTAGAGAATCTGAAGATGTGAAAGTGGGTAAATGTGAAAACCGATATTGAGAAATTAGTGACCTATGCACGACATTGAGCCTTTTTATAATTGGAGGCACATTTATGTAAGTGAAGAGGATGAACGATCCCCTTTCTATGGCAGAGATTATTCTGAATTTGAATACTCGCAGACTATTTACAACTATTATATTCATCCGCAATGGGATGATTTCGGTTCACGAACGCTTTACCTGAAAGTGTTGATAGCGGATTATGAAGAAAAATATGCCGTAATCGAATTGATGGGAGAATGGAACGATGCCATTGAAAACGATATCATGGAATTGAAGCGGGAGGTGATCGATGTTTTTGAGAGGGAAGGGATTTTCAAATTTGTTTTGATCGCAGAAAACGTTCTGAATTTTCATAGTGACGGCAAAGAATATTACCAGGAGTGGTATGAGGAAGTTTCAGAGGAAAACGGATGGGTGGTCATGCTTAACATGCCCGAGGCCACTCAATATGATTTTAGAAAAGCGAAACTCAACCAGTTCATCGAACTTTATGATCTCACCAATTGGAGAACTTATAAACCTTTCCACCTCTTCAAAAAAATCGATAATGAACTAATGGCGCGGCTTAAAATGTAGCTGGTTGCTTGTTGGTTGCTTGTCGACGGCGATGATGCATCGAAAGGCGGTGAATATTTTAACCAGCAACCAAAGATCAGTACCCAGCGACTAGTAACCAGCCACAAACTTTTCTATTTCGTTTGCCATTCCGATGCTATTTTTGCAGCGCCAAAGGTGATCCTTGGATAAAATTCTTAGCTCCTTGTTCGTCTATGAAATGGTCTGAATTCTTCACTTCGTCAGTTGGGAAAAAGTTTGTGATGGCTGTTACGGGTTTAATCCTGATCTTGTTTTTAATCATTCATGTTACAGTAAATGCGTGTATCTGGGCTGTAGTTTTTATACCTGGCGATAACGGCGAAGTCTTCAATAAAGCCTCCCACTGGCTTGGGCAAACGTTAGTCCCGCGTATTTTGGAAATAGGTTTGTTTGCTTTCTTTATCATTCATATCGTCCAGGGTTATGTATTGGAAGTGCAGAATCGAAAAAGGAGAGGAGTTGGCTATGCAGTGAGTATGGGATCACGGGGGAGTGCCTGGTATCGTAAATCGATGGGCTTACTCGGCACATTGATACTTTTATTCCTGGTCGTTCACATTGCTGATTTCTGGATTCCCTCAAGGTTTGGAGGGCTGACCGACGTGTCGTACGAGGATACGCCAGGAAAAACTTATCACAATTTATATGGCCGAATGATGGAGGTGCTGCGCATTCCGTGGATTGTCGTGTTATATATCATCGGGTGTATTTCTCTCGCCTGGCATTTAATTCATGGTTTCCAAAGTTCATTCAGAACGCTGGGAGTAGCCAACAAAAGATACTTGACTCTGCTAAATGGAACGGGATGGGTTTTTTCGATTGTGGTGGCATTGCTATTTGCAATGATGCCAGTAAGCGTGTTTTTGGGATGGATCAGGTAGTGAATGGTGAATGGTGAATAGTGAATGGTGAATGGTGAATAGTGAATAGTGAATGGTGAATAGTGAACCATCGAGACAAACGGAAAATTTTTCGGAACCCCGCATGTGGTTCAATATTTGGCGAGTAGCGCCCGGAACGTAGAAGGGCAATAGGCCGTCGTACGAACATTTTGCTCCGAAGGAGCAAAATATGAATAGCAACGGGCTTTAGCCCGTTGAACACGAAACAAGGAATTTTTTAGAACCCCGAAGGTGGTTCAATATTGGCCGAATAGCGCCGGGAACGCAAAAGAGTGCGACGCAACGGAAGGCGAATGGAGATACAACAGCCGGAAACAAAAAAAAGAAACAACAATCAGTGAAATCATTTTAATCAGAGTAATCGGCGATCTATGTTAGATTCAAAAATTCCCGCGGGGCCGTTGGACGAGAAATGGACGAATTACAAGGGGCATTGCAGGTTGGTCAATCCGGCTAACAAGCGCAAGTTGGAGATCATTATTGTGGGTACGGGATTGGCAGGCGCATCAGCAGCGGCATCGTTGGCTGAGCTGGGATACAAAGTGAAAGCATTTTGTTTCCAGGATTCGCCGCGTCGTGCACATTCGATAGCTGCGCAAGGTGGAATCAACGCTGCAAAAAATTATCAGAATGATGGCGACAGCGTTTACCGTTTATTTTATGATACCATAAAAGGGGGTGACTATCGTGCGAGAGAAGGAAATGTTCATCGTCTTGCTGAAGTGAGTGTAAATATTATTGATCAATGCGTCGCTCAGGGTGTTCCATTTGCAAGGGAATATGGCGGATTGTTGAGTAATCGCTCTTTCGGCGGCACGCAAGTGCAGAGAACTTTTTATGCAGCAGGGCAGACCGGGCAGCAACTGTTGATCGGGGCTTACCAGGCATTAGAAAGACAGGTGGCGCTGGGCAATGTGAAAATGTATGCCCGACACGAGATGCTTGACATTGTGAACGTCGATGGAAAATGTCGCGGTATTATTGTGCGTGATCTGGTGAGTGGTTTATTAGAACGACATTCGGGGCATGCGATATTATTATGTACCGGCGGTTATGGAAATGTTTTTTATCTCTCCACCAATGCCATGGGTTGCAATACAACTGCCATTTGGAAGGCGCACAAGAAAGGTGCATACTTTGGCAATCCATGCTTCACGCAAATTCATCCAACTTGTATTCCTCTTACGGGGGACCATCAGAGCAAGCTAACGTTGATGTCCGAATCTTTGCGTAATGATGGTCGTATTTGGGTGCCTAAAAAGAAGGGTGATACAAGAAAACCCAATGAAATCCCTCATGAAGAAAGAGATTATTATTTGGAGAGAAGGTATCCGGCATTTGGGAACCTGGTGCCGAGAGATGTGGCATCACGAGCTGCGAAGGAAAGATGTGACGCCGGATATGGAGTAGGTACATCGAAGCAGGCTGTATACCTCGATTATGCAGATGCGATAAGACGATTCGGCCTGGCGGAAGCCAATAAACATGGTGTAAAAAACGCGGAAACTGATACCATCATAAAACTT
>VBAU01000098.1:0-9401 GCA_005883855.1 Bacteroidota bacterium | reverse complement strand
TTGACATGTATGAAAAAATCACTGCCGAAAATCCTTATGAAGTTCCCATGAGAATTTACCCGGCCGTCCATTACACAATGGGTGGCTTATGGGTAGATTACGAATTGATGAGCAATATAAAGGGCTTGTTTGTGTTGGGCGAGGCTAATTTTTCCGATCATGGCGCAAATCGGCTGGGAGCTTCTGCGCTGATGCAGGGATTAGCAGATGGATATTTTGTGATTCCTTATACAATCGGTAACTATCTGGCCGATGAGATAAAAAATCCTCTTGTGCCCTCGAATCACGAAGCATTCGATGAGGCGGAGAGAAAAGTTTCCGACCGGATCGATCAATTGATGAGCATCAAAGGTTCACGACCTGTTGAAAGTTTCCATAAAAGCCTCGGAAGAATTATGTGGAACAAATGCGGTATGGCCCGAAATGCGCAAGGGTTACAAGAGGCGATCAAAGAAGTGAGAGAGTTGAAAGAAGAGTTCTGGAAAGATGTAAGAATTCCCGGTGAAATAAATGAAATGAACCCTGAATTGGACAAAGCGCAGCGCGTAGCTGATTTTATTGAGCTCGGAGAACTGATGTGTATCGATGCCTTACATCGCAATGAAAGCGCTGGCGGACATTTCAGAGACGAATATCAAACGCCGGACGGCGAGGCATTGAGGAGAGACGACGAGTTTATGTATGTTGCTGCCTGGGAGTATATCAGCGAGCATCAATGGCAGTTGCATAAAGAGGAGTTGAGGTACGAGGAGGTGAAGCCAACGCAGAGGTCGTATAAATAAGCCCTCATCTCCTGAAGGGGTGTCGCGGCAGATGTACATAAGTTAGTCATGCCGAACTTGTTTCGGCATTCATGATCAAACCAAAAGATCCTGAAACGGGATGACAGAAAGATATGGAACATTACACAATGCATTTAACCTTAAAAGTCTGGCGTCAAAAAAACGCCGACAGCAAGGGTAGATTTGAAACTTATGAGGTGAAGGATATTTCGTCGGAGATGTCGTTTTTGGAAATGTTTGACGTGCTGAATGAAAGACTGATCCGCGAGGGAAAGGAACCCATCGCATTTGATCATGACTGTCGCGAGGGCATTTGCGGCACGTGCTCCATGTACATAAACGGTCGGCCACATGGCCCGTGGCATGCAACAACAACATGTCAATTGCATATGAGAGCATTTAGAAATGGTGACACTATTGTTGTCGAACCCTGGAGAGCAAAAGCATTTCCGGTGATTAAGGATCTTATTGTAAATCGCAACGCATTCGATCGCATCATACAGGCCGGAGGATATATTTCTGTGAACACGGGTAATGCAGTTGACGGTAATGCCATTCCTATCAAAAAGGAAAATGCTGATAAGGCGTTTGCTGCTGCGGCCTGCATCGGGTGTGGCGCTTGTGTGGCAGCGTGCAAAAATTCTTCGGCGTTATTATTTGTGTCTGCCAAGGTTGCTCATCTTGCGTTGTTACCGCAAGGGGAGCCGGAACGAAAGACGAGGGTGGTTTCCATGATCGAGCAAATGGATAAGGAGGGCTTTGGTAGTTGCACGTTTACGCAAGCTTGCGAAGCAGTTTGTCCCAAGGAGATCTCTATTACCAATATTTCAAGATTGAAAAAGGAGTATCTGCGCGCAGGCCTGGAATCTGATAGATAGACCGAATTTTCTTCGAAATCCCATTTTTACCTGAAATAACAGCTGGTGATAAGTAAAAAGGCAATAAAAGCCTGAATTTTACGATTTTACCATAAACTCACTGCTCTGAAGCAATTGGGCCGGATATTATTGCTGCTTTTAATACTGCTGCCATCCCTATGGACAAGCGGCCAATTGCCAGCACCCGGAAATAAAATCTCCAACCTGCGCCAAAAAAAGTTGCCGGTATCCGATACAATGCGATTGGATACGATAAGCATTGTGCCGAGAACTCTATCCATCGCCAATGTTCCCGACTCAGACTATCACCTCGATTTTGTTCGAGGCATTTTGTACTGGAATAAAAAACCCGAAACTGATAGTGCCTTGATCACCTACAGGGTATTTCCCTTTAGGCTCAACCCTGTCGCACAACACATCAATTACGACAGTATTTCAAAAATTCCTTTTATCATTCCACTCACTTTTAATAATACTCAGCCGGGGTTCACAAAGGGAATGTTTGACTTCGGACACCTGAACACAACAGGATCATTCGGGCGGCAAATTTCGTTTGGCAACAGCCAGGATGCGGTACTTAATTCAACATTGAACCTCCAAATGGAAGGAATGTTGGGGGATAGTATCGAGATCCACGCCGCAATCACGGATAATAATATTCCTATTCAACCGGAAGGCAATACGCAGCAGTTGAATGAATTTGACCAGGTGTTTCTTCAATTCAAAAAAAAGAACTGGCAGCTGAACCTGGGCGATATTGACATTCGACAGAATCAAACTTACTTCCTGAATTTTTACAAACGGCTCGAGGGTATTTCATTTCAAACAAATAATCGTATTTCCGGATCCGTAAATTCCAACACGCTGGTTAGTGGGTCTATTGCAAAAGGAAAATTTGCCAGGAATGTTTTCCAGGGACTCGAGGGCAACCAGGGGCCGTACAGGCTGACAGGAGCGAACAACGAATTCTTTTTTATTGTACTTGCGAATACCGAAAGGGTTTTTCTGGATGGCGAACCGATGCAGCGCGGAGAGGACCAGGATTACGTGATCAATTACAACACGGCTGAAGTAACATTTACGCCTAAGAGAATGATCACAAAAGACACCAGGATACAGGTGGAGTTTGAATATTCAGACAGGAATTTTTTAAATGCGAATTTGTATTTGTCGCAGGATTTTGCGATCAACAATAAATTGAAACTTCATTTTGGTGCTTTCAATAATAGCGATGCGAAGAATTCACAGATCAACCAGGTGCTGGATGCCAACCAAAAATTGTTCTTGACCAACTTGGGTGATAGCGTTCAAAATGCGTATTACCCTGTAGCAACACTTGATACGTTTGCAGCCGGTAAGATCTTGTACGCAAAAATTTATTATAACACAGGCACAGGCGTCGATTCATTTTACCAGTATTCAACCAACCCGGACAGCGCCACATACAATCTTTCATTTGCCAATGTTGGCCAGGGTAAAGGAAATTACGTTCCCGATTTCAATGGTGCTAACGGCAAGGTATATCGTTATATCACCCCAATAAATGGAGTTAAACAGGGCAGCTATGAGCCGGCAGTGTTCCTTGTCACCCCAAAGAAACAACAACTAATGAACCTTGGCGTTGACTATTCGATCAGCAAAAGAACGTCGTTGGTAACTGAAGTCGCCATGAGTAATTATGACGTCAACACTTTTTCCGAAATAAACAATGGTGATGATGTTGGCTATGCTGCAAAAGTTTTACTAAAAAATGCCGCGCCGCTGAGAACAAAAAAAAATACAGAATTAAAGCTGTTAACCGGCTTCGACTATGAATACGTTCAGGACAAATTCAAACCTCTTGAAAGGCTAAGAGAGGTTGAGTTTACGCGGGATTGGGGCTTACCTCTAGTGTTAAATGCAGCGACGGAAAATATAATCAAGGCTTCTGCACAATTAAAAAATAAATTCAGCAATTCGATCGGCTATCAATTCACGAATTACCATCGCAGCGATAATTATAACGGCATCCAGCACTCAATTTTACAAACTGCCAATTTGAAGGGATGGCGATTCAATAACCAATTCATCATTACAAATTTCAAGACCTTAAGTACGACAGGCTACTTTCTACGACCTATTTTTGACATGAGCAAGGAGCTATCCAAAATCTGGGGCCTTCGTTTAGGACTTCGATATGCACTGGAACAAAATCAAACCAAGGACGTGGAAACGGATACACTTACTTTAAACAGTTTTTCCTTTGATACTTATTCCATTTACCTGCAATCAAATCAAAAAAGAAAAAACAAGTATGGCGTCACCTTTTTTACAAGAACAGACAAGTACCCAGTTGCAAAAACGCTTGTGAAAGGCGACAAGAGTTATAATCTCAATTTTCAAACAGAGTTAATAAGCAATTCGCATCACCAATTTTTATTGAATACAACTTTTCGAAAGCTGAAAGTATTGAATGCATCGACGACAACCCAAAAAGACGATAATACAATTCTTGGTCGGGCGGAGTACCTGGTGAATGAATGGAAAGGTTTGCTGACCGGGAATGTTTTATATGAGCTTGGAGCAGGACAAGAGCAAAAAAGAGACTTTGCGTACCTGGAAGTACCTGCCGGAACCGGCCAGTATGCATGGATCGATTATAACAACGACGGTGTTCAGCAGTTAAATGAATTTGAATTGGCAGCTTTTCCCGACCAGGCAAAATTCCTTCGCATATTTACACCGACCAATGAATTTGTCAAGGCCAATTACAATACGTTCAATTATAGCATTGCCCTCAATCCGCGAGCGGTTGTGAATGCTTCAAAGGCAAAAGGTTTTTCGAAATTTATTTCCAGGACTAATTGGCAATCTTCTGTACAGATATCTGACAAGTCGATTGCAAATGGCGAGTTTGAATTTAATCCGTTCAAGTACCAGCTTCATGATACGGCGCTCATCACGTTGAACACCGTTTTATTAAATACTTTTTCCTTTAACCGCTACAGTACTGTTTGGGGCTTCGATGTGAGTAATTTACAAAATGGCGGCAAAGCGTTATTGACATATGGCTACGAAAGCAGGAAACTGAATGACTGGATCTTCAAAATCCGGTTCAATTTAAGTCGCTCCGTAACTTTCGATGTCAATACAAAAAAAGAAATTAATTCTTTAAGCACTGCCAATCCACAATTTGAGAACAGGAACTACACGATCCATGATTGGGTGGCTGAGCCACGGTTAACTTTTGTTCGGGGTACGACGTTTCGATTTATAACAAGCTACTCTTACGATCTTAAGCAAAATGATACTGCATTCAATGGTGGCCAGAAAGCGATCTCAAACGCCCTGAACTTTGAAACGAAATACAATGTGTTGAGAAGCGCTTCCATAGCGGCAAAATTTACGTTGAACAATATTGACTTTACATCAACACACGCTGCAAATGGGGTCAACAGCACGGTGGGTTATATTATGCTGAATGGATTATTACCGGGCAAAAATTACCTGTGGAACTTAAGTTTTACAAAAACCCTGCTCAACAATTTTGAACTGCGTTTTGAATATGAAGGTCGCAAGCCCGGCGATTCGAGGACCGTGCACCGGGGAACCGCGAGCGTGAGTGCGTTGTTTTAGAATATCAAACAAGGAACAGAAGAACAGAGAACCGATGAAGTATTTAACAGCTCTTCATTCAAAATTCCTTGTTCCATGTTCGATATTCTCAGACATTAAACCTGAAATGCATTACGTCACCGTCCTTTCCTGAATTCTGACTACCTCACCCCACGCAGTTGTCTTCAACCGAAGACTCTGGCTCCCCTCTCCACGTGGAGAGGGGCGAAAAGACTTCCATATCGGAGTGATGATAGAGGTGAGGTAGTAAATAATACCTGGAATGCCGAGATTGCTACACATCAAACCTGAAATGCATTATGTCACCATCCTTCACCACATATTCCTTTCCCTCAATCCTGAGTTTTCCTGCATCACGGCAAGCAGCCTCAGAGCCATAGGCCACGTAATCTTCGTAGGAAATTACTTCGGCCTTGATAAATCCTTTTTCAAAATCTGTATGGATAACCCCGGCAGCCTGCGGCGCTTTCCAACCCTGATGTATGGTCCAGGCGCGGACTTCCTGTTCACCCGCGGTGAAGTAAGTGTTCAAGCTTAGCAACCTGTAAGCAGAATGGATCAACCTGTCCAATGCGGGCTCTTGCATTTTGTATTCTTCCATGAACAATTCTTTGTCCTGACTTTCCATTGATGAGATTTGTTCTTCAATGGAATTATTCATGATGATCATCTCCGAGTCTTCATTCTTAATAGCTTGTTTTAGTGCATCAGAAAATTTATTTCCGGTATGCATGGAAACTTCATCTACGTTGGCAATATATAGCACCGGCTTGTCTGTGAGTAAAAACAGATCAGCGATGGCCTGCTTTTCTTCTTTTGTCAAATTCAGTTCACGTATGTTTTTTCCTTTTTCCAGGTGATCGTAAGATCGCTTGAGTATTTCCAATTCCACCCTCAGCTTTGCATCGCCCGTTTTCGCCATTTTTTCTATACGCTGAATTTTTTTCTCAACGCCTTCCAGGTCTTTCAATTGAAGTTCCGTGTCGATGACACCCTTATCAGCCACGGGATCGATTGGTCCCTCTTCTCGCAAAATATTGTCATCTTCAAAACAACGCACCACCTGGATGATCGAATCCACCTCGCGGATGTTTGCCAGGAATTTGTTGCCCAAACCTTCACCTTTGCTGGCGCCACGCACGAGGCCTGCAATATCCACAATCTCAATCTGGGTTGGCACTACGCGATGTGGGTGCACCAGGTCTGCTAATTTATATAACCGGGGATCCGGCACGTCAACCAAACCTACATTTGGTTCAATGGTGCAAAAGCGATAATTGCTTGCCTGGGCTTTTGCGTTATTGCTAACTGCGTTAAATAGAGTTGATTTACCTACATTCGGAAGTCCAACGATACCTGCTTGTAATGCCATGATGCTCTCTGTCCCTCAAAGGGCGGTTTGAATTTTTTTGAAATTGGGCGCAAAGATAGGGAAGTAAAAAAATTCCAAATTAGAAATCCGAAAGGCTGAGTGAAACAAATAGCAATCTCGGAATATCCCAATCACTCATTTTCCGCAGGTACATTCACGACAAGATCGTTAAGGTAAGTTTTTCCCTTGATGTTATGAGCAGTCCAGCGGAGACTCCAAATGCCACCCTGCAAAACGGAAACATTTTTATATCCCTGGTCTTTCAGCCACTTCGCCGACTCAAAAATTCCATTCTGAGCGTTGAAGCCATAGATCACAATGGGCGTGTCTTTTGATTTCGGCAGAGAAGAACTCGTATTTAACTCCGCCGACGGAATGTTGACGGCAGATTTCACCTGGCCAATATTCTGCCAATAATTTTTTGACGTATTGTTGAATTCTTCTTTTGTCCTAACATCAATAAGAGCAAATTCCTTTTTCTCGTTGACCATCTTATTAAAATCTTCTGCGGGAAGCAAGTTGTAATTTATGAAAGTTGTCCATTTGACCACCGGTTTACCGGGTGCGTTTGTGGCATAGTCGACCCAACCATCCATGCCGTCAAATAAAATACTTACATCTTTGTAACCTTTCTCCATCAAAAGCTTTGCTGCCTTAGGACTCGTGTTGCCGAAGTCGTCCACGAGCAAGATCGGTTTGGAAGGAAAACTAAATGAAGCAGAGCCTAACAAATTATCAAATGGAACGTTCACGGCGTCATTAAACTTGCCCTGCGTTTTTGCGCTTTCTATAGAAATTCCCTTGAACACCGAATCACTTCTGAGATCGATTATGTAGTACGATTTGCCATGGCTGACATTTGCTGCAAACTCTTTTGATGAAAGAATTTTGTAAGGCACATTCGTGACAATTTCAAGACCTGCGCAAGGACTCGACTCAATGCCCTGGTTATAAAAATTTGTCAATCCTCCATTGATGTTATAAATCCTGGTAAATCCACTGTCCGCGAGTAGTCTCGAAGCTCTTCGGCTGCGCTGGCTGTGCGAACAATAAATGAACAGCGGCTTGTCTTTGTACGCCAACAATTCTCTCCACCTTTGCGGTAATTGTCGAATATCAATGTGGATAGCGTCTTTAACGCGCCCGATATTTAAGCTTTCGGAAGTGGACGTGTCGTCAACTTCTCCCTGGCTGCGCACGTCAAGCACCGTGTAGCCCTGGCTTGCCATTAACGTTTTGCACAACTCTTCAGGAAAAACGGTTGTGTATTTTACATTGTCTGATTTGAATTGGGCATTTGCGGCTGTTGCAGCAAGCATCAGCAACACAATAAAATTTATTTTAAACATGGCAACAGATTTACGGTTAATACAAGTTATTTCAAATTTACGCATTGGCGCCGACCAATTGATAAATGGACTTCTGGCTACACCATTACCCCAGTCGCTCTCCACAAGTGGACATGACAATAAACAGTTCTTAGAAAACATTAACTTCAATCCCGATATACATCAGACCAACGAAAAGTAAAACCTAATGGCCTTAAGCAGGATCTGGTCGGCCTTCATCATCATCTCAGTGGTTGTCGCAGCTTATCACTGGCTCGTCCAGGGTAACGAGACCATTTTTAATAAGATGGTGGTGGGAAAGGCAGACGACTCGTATCCTTACGTGATGATCGGTGCACATAATGGCGACACGTCCGCGGAAGCAAAATCTGATTTTGTCACCGAGATCAAACCCTTTGGTTTTGTGCAAAAGGATTCAGCCATCGATGCCAAATACATAATTACAGACGATCCTAATTCAGACACTATAAGGGCTCTTAGAAAGATCAGCCCGGATGTGACAGTTTATACCTACGGGCATGTAAAAGCAATTGGTATGAGGCCCGTTGACGGAATTTTCGAGACTTGTAAATCCGCAGTTAATATCAGCATCAATTTGATCGGTATCATGACATTGTTCATGGGTTTTATGAGTATTGCAGAACGAGCAGGAGGAATAAGATTTCTGTCGCGCATCATCGGCCCTTTTTTTTCAAAGCTGTTTCCGGGAGTACCGAAGGGTCACCCTGTGATGGGGCAAATGATGATGAATTTTTCCGCAAATCTGCTGGGCCTGGATAATGCAGCAACTCCCTTTGGGATACGGGTCATGGAAAGCTTGCAGGAACTGAATCCCAGTAAAGACCGAGCTTCGGATGCGCAGGTAATGTTTCTTTGTCTTCATGCATCCGGGTTTACGCTGATTCCGGTTACTATCATCGCAGATCGGCTTGCATTGAGAGCGGCAAATCCAACCGATATTTTCATTCCCTGCATGATCGCCACTTTTGTCGCAACAATAGCCGCCATGACGATTGTCTCACTCAAACAGAAAATCAATATTTTTCAACCAGTGATTATTCTATGGATTGGCGGGATCTCGATCCTTATTGCATTGCTCGTATACTATATTTCAACATTGAGCACGGCAGGCGTACAAACTTTTTCCGGTGTCTTGGGTAATGGGATACTACTGCTGATCCTCTTTTTGATCGTACTGGGAGGGGTCTATAAAAAAATAAACATTTTTGCTGCCTTCATCGACGGAGCAAAAGGCGGCTTTGAGACTGCTGTCCGAATAATTCCTTACCTGGTTGGATTGCTCGTGGCTATAAGCATGCTGCGATCCAGTGGAACTTTCGATGCTATTATCGATTCACTGAAAAGTTTGTTCGCGGCTATTGGTGTCGACACAAGGTTTGTTGAC